>NZ_JBEZDP010000015.1:0-151430 GCF_040648395.1 Micromonospora sp. NPDC049151 | reverse complement strand
TCCGGCGCCCAAGTCTGGATCATGTCCCCGACAACATCCGCCACAAATAGAAGATCATGCCCGAGGCCACAACCTCACCAACTGAGACACCCCCTTACGCCCCGGATACCGACTACGGCGTGGTGGGCGGGGTGGCAGCAGCGGTGCGATCTCGGCCCACAACTCATCCGAGACGATCCACGGCGGCTGCTCACCCCTCCTCACGTTCAGACGAAACGACCCTCACATCCAGTCGGTTACGCCCACCCTCAAAAAGTTAGGACCTCTTAACACCTCGAAGGGCCGGCGGCGGTAGGTGCCTCAGCTCGCCGCGCAGGCGGTCTTGAGCTTGGCCCGGGCGGCGGTGAGATCCGCCTTGCTCGGCGCCTTGGCCCAGGTGTCGGCGAGGTCGGCCATGGCGGTGGCGACGCCCCTTACCGCGCCGTTGACCTCGTCGCTGCTGGTGAAGGCGTGCGTGTAGAGCGTGGCCGAGCCGGCCGAGTACTGGTCGCTGACCGCCGAGTGGCCGGCCGGCGGGCCGATCTTCTCCGCCTCGGCCACCTCCTTGAGGACGGCCGTGATGTCCTTCTCCGCCTTCGCGCAGGCCGTCCGGGTGGCGTCGTCGAGGCCCGCCGGCGCTGGGGTCACCGGCGGCACGGACGTGGCGGCGGGGGCGGAGGGTGTGGACCCGTTTTCCGGCGTTCGCGCCGGAAAACGGGTCCCGCCCCGGGCTCAGCTCGTCTCGCCGGCCACGCTGAACGAACGCAGGCGGTCGATCGCCAGCACCGTGAACCCGATCGCCACCAGGGCGGTGAGCACGGCCGCGACCGGCACCGAGACGCTGGTGCCGAGCAGCGGCGTCGGCGCCATCCGGTCGGCCAGGGCGATCACCCACTGCTGGATCGACAGCACCCGGGTGCCGCCGACGAACCGGCCCAGCAGCCCCTCCCAGATCAGCACGTAGACCAGGCCGAGCAGCACCGGCCGCCGGGTCACCAGGCTCAGCGCCAGGAACAGCGCCGAGTACGCCAGCGCGCCCGCCGCCGAGGCGGCGACAAGTGCCAGTCCGAGGCGTACCGAATCGGCCAGCACGCCCGCGACGTAGATCGGGACGCCCACGGTGACCGCGCTGACGCCGGCCGCGACCGCCAGTTTCGGCAGCACGATCTGCCAGCGCGGCAACGGCTTGGTGAGGATGTGCACGACGGTGCCGTCGTCGATCTCCGCGCCCAGCACGCCGGTGCCCACGATCAGCGAGACCACCGGCAGCACCACGGCGAGGCCGAGACCGACGAGCACCGGCGGACCCCACTGGCCCGGGTCGACGCCGAGCGACCGGCAGAGCACCGCCAGGCCGATCAGGATCAGCGGCAGCGGCAGGAGCATGAGGAACCGGCTCCGGCCGAACAGGCCGCGCGCGGTGATCCAGGTGACTGTCGACATCATGCCTCCACCAGATACGAGAAGACGCTCTCCAGCGACTCGTCCTCCGGCAGGAGCTGCCGGACCCGGATGCCGTGCCGGAGCGCGATCCGGGGCAGTGCCCGGGTGAACGCGCCGTAGTCGCCGGCCTTGACGGTCAGGCCGGTACGGTCCAGCTCGACGCCGGAGACCGACGCCTCGGCCATCAGCGCCACCGCCAGTGCCCGGTCGTCGGTGGAGCGGACCGCGAACACGTGCGGCCGGTTGGTCATCAGGCGGCGGATGGTCCGGTAGTCGCCGGAGGCGGCGAGCCGGCCGGCCACCATCACCTGGACCGTGCCGGAGACCTGCTCGACCTCCTCCAGGATGTGCGAGCTGAACAGGATGGTCCGTCCCGCGTCGCCGAGCCGGTGCAGCAGCGCCATCATGTGCAGCCGCTGGCGCGGGTCCATCCCGTTGAACGGCTCGTCGAGCAGCAGCACCTGCGGGTCGTGCACGAGCGCGGCGGCGACCCGGGTGCGCTGCCGCATGCCCTTGGAGTAGGTGCCGATCCGGCGGGTCTGCGCGTCCTCCATCTCGACCAGCTCGATCGCCCGCTTCGTGGCCGCCTCGGGGTCGGGCAGCCGGTGCAGCTTCGCGCTGGCGAGCACGAACTCGTACGCGCTGAGGAACGTGTGCACCGCCTCGCGCTCGCTGACCAGGCCGAGCCGCCGGTAGACGGCGGGGTTGCGCCAGGTCGGCTCCCCGTCCAGCGTCACGGTGCCCCGCGACGGGGACAGGAAGCCGGCCATCATGTGCAGCAGCGTGGTCTTGCCGGCGCCGTTGGGGCCGAGCAGGCCGGTCACGCCGGGGCCGAGCCGCATGGTGACGTCGTTGACCGCCACCACGTTGCCGTACCAGCGGGAGACACCGGCCAGGTCGAGCGTGCTGGTCGCGGCGGCGGGCGCGCCGGCCGTCGACTGGGTGCTGATCGCCGTCATCGGGCGGCCACCTTCCGGTATCGCAGGAGCAGCAGGCTGACGCAGGCGGCGACCAGCAGCACGGCGACCACGGCGTAGACCGGCCCGAAGTCGCCGATCGGCATGCCGCCCCGTCCCTGGGTCAGCCGGTCGCCGAGCGCCCAGTTGCCCACGCCGCCGACGAGTGTCGGCGGGGAGGCCAGGAAGGCCAGCTCGTTGACGGTTGTCGACGGCAGGATGTTGAGCACGCCGACCACCGGCGTGGTCATCAGGAAGACCGCCACGATGCCGCCGGCGGCGAACGCGCGCTTGCCGGTGAGCGAGGCGACGAGCAGGGCGATCGAGGCGAACACCACCGCCCAGAGCCCGGCGTAGAGCAGCCCGGGCAGCAGGTCGAGCAGTTCGTCCCACACCCCGCCGATACCCCGCTTCGTGGTGAACGCGGCACCGAGGAACATCACCAGTTGCGGGCCGCCGAGCAGCAGCCAGATCGCGGTCACCAGCGCCAGCAGCTTGGACAGGGCGTAGTCGCCGCGCGGCAGCGGCCGGGAGAAGTACAGCGGCAGCACGCCGCTGCGCAGGTCGCGGGAGACAAGCTCGGGCGCGGCCACCGCGGCGAAGAAGATGACCAGCCAGCTCATCGCGTCGGCGAACTGGGCGTACGTCATCACCACCTCGCCGATCTGGCTGCGTACCGCGGTGAGCCCGGCGGCCACCACGGTGACCACGGAGACCACCAGCCACGGGAAGATCTTGGCCTTGGCGCTGCGGCCCAGCCCGAACACGGTACGCACGCCGTGCAGGTAGAGCGCGCCGAAGACCTGCCGGCGGCCGAGTCGCGGGCCGGTGTAGCGCTGGTAGCCGATGTCGTGGATGACCCCGGTCGCGTCAGACATGGCTGGGCTCCCTCGTGGCGAAGAGTTCGGCCACCCGGTGCCGCCGCTGGTCCAGCCGGTGCAGTGGCAGGTCCAGCTCGGCGACCGCGCCGAGGATCTGGTCGTAGGTCGCGTCGTCGGCGAGCGGCACGAGCAGCAGCCGCCCGTCGCGGCTCACCGGCAGGTCGAGCGCGGCGAGCCGGGCGGCGAGTTCCTCGGTGCCCTCGCTCACCTCGACGGCGAGCACGTCGGTGGCGGTGGTCATGGCGGACACCCGGTCGGCACGCAGCAGCCGGCCGCCGTCGATGGCGACGAGCGTGTCGCAGATCCGCTCCACCTCGCCGAGCAGGTGCGAGCAGACCACCACCGAGATGCCGAACTCGGTGCCGATCCGGTGGATCAGCGCGAGCATGGCGTCCCGGCCGGCCGGGTCGAGGCCGTTCGTCGGCTCGTCGAGCAGCAGCAGATCGGGATCGTGTACGAGCGCCTGGGCGAGCTTGACCCGCTGCTTCATGCCGGTGGAGTAGCCACCGACGGCCCGGTGCCGCTCCTCGTGCAGACCGACGTGGCGCAGCGCCTCGGAGGCCCGTTCCCGGGCGACGGTGCGCGGCAGCCCGCTGATCCGGCCCAGGTGGGTGACCAGCTCGGCGGCGGACAGGTCGGGCGGGAGGGCGTCGTGCTCGGGCATGTAGCCGACGCGGGCGCGGACCGCCGCCGGGTCGGTGGTGGGGTCGAGGCCGAGCACCTGCACCCGGCCGCTGGTCGGGCGGAGCAGACCCAGCAGGATCTTGATCAGAGTGGACTTGCCGGCGCCGTTCGCGCCCACCAGCCCGATGATCCCCGGCTCGACCGACACGGTGAGGTCGGCCAACGCGGTGACCCGGCCTCCGTACGTCTTGGTCAGCGACTCGGTCGCGAGCAGTGTCACGCCGTTCAGCGTAGAACTCCGGGGCTGCGCCGGAGCCCGTCCGGACCCCGGCGATCCCCTGATCCTCGACCGCTTGCTCCCCTAGGTGGCGGGCGGGGTGGCGGCCACGCGAGGAAGCTGCCACCGTGTGTGGGCGAATCGACGGGGGGGCGGTATGAGCGACGGCACGGACCGGCCGGTGGTGAGCGTGGTGGTGCCCACGTACAACTGCGGTGCCAACATCGATCCGCTCGTCGCCTCGCTGACGCGGCAGGGGTTGCCGCCCGGCGGGTACGAGGTGATCTTCGCCGACGACGGGTCGACAGACGGTACGCCGCAGCGGCTGGACGAGCTGGCCGCCGCCGACCCGCACGTGCGGGTGCTGCACCTGGAGCACTCGGGCTGGCCGTCGCACCCGCGCAACAGCGGGCTGGAGCAGGCGCGCGGCGAGTACGTCTTCTTCGCCGACGACGACGACTGGTTCGGCGACGAGGCGCTGGCCCGCCTGCACGCCTGCGCGCGGGACCACGACGCGGACATCGTCATCGGCCGGATGGTCGGGCACCGGCGGGGCGTCCCGCGGGAGCTGTTCCGGGAGAACCGGTTCGGCGTCACGCTCGCCGACGCGCCGCTGGCCGACAGCATGACCTGTCACAAACTGTTCCGGCGGTCCTTCCTGGAACGGCACGGGCTGCGGTTCCCGGAGGGTCCCCCGCGCCGCCTGGAGGACCACCGGCTGATGGCGGCGGCCTACCTGCTCGCCGAGCGCGTCTGCGTGCTGGCCGACCACCCCTGCTACCACCACGTCCGCCGGGTGGACGCGGGCAACGTCACCGCCACCCGGATGGACCCGGCCGAGTACTACGGGGCGCTGCGGGCGGCGCTGGACATCGTCGCCGCGCACCGCCCGGCCGACGGGGCCCGCCTCCGGCTGCACCGGCGCTGGCTGCGTAAGGAGATGCTGAGCCGGCTGCGCGGGCAGGCCCTGCTGAACGCGCCGCGGCAGTGGGCCGACCAGGTGGCCGGCGAGGTGGGTCAGCTCCTCAAGGAGCGCTTCGCGCCGGAGGCGGTCGCCGGGCTGCCGCCGATCTTCCAGGTGATCGCACACCTCGCCGGGCAGGGGCGGACGGCGGATCTGCGCCGGCTGGCGGAGTGGGAGGCGAGCATCCGGGCGCGCGCCACAGTCGACAGGTGGCGGGTACGGGGGCGGACGCTGACCGTCGGCGTCTCCGCCGACCTGGCCGCGGGTGACGAGCCGCTGCGCTTCGACGACCAGGGGCTCCCGGTGCTCCCGCTGGCCGACACGACGCCGGCCGGCGCCGTGCTGCGGGCCGGCGGGGCGAGGACCGACCTCGTCGTCCGCAGCCGGGAGACCCGGGAGGAGTTCTTCCTGCCGGTCGACACCGGCACCGAGCGGGCCGACGACGGCCGGGTACGGCACCGCAGCACCGCTACCGTCGACTTCGCGGCGCTCAACGGCGGACGGACCCGGGGCACCTGGGAGGTGCGGGCCCGGGTGATCCAGGCCGGCTGGGCGCTCGACACCCGCCTGCCGCTGGTGGTGCGTTGCGCGGCCGACGGCGGCCCGCTCCGGGTGGAGGACGCGCGCCGGCTGCGATCCCGGATCCGTCGCGCGGTCCGGCGACTGCGGGACCGCGCGGTCGGCCGGTCGGCGCGCGCCGGCAGCCGTTCGCACGATCGACCGGCCGCGGCCGGCCGGTAAGGATTCGGTGACCCCGGTTCGTCCTCGGCACGGTCGCCGCACACGCGATCACCGGGAGGCCGGGTGGCGCTCTCGACCGATCGCCGGTGGGCTGCGAAACTGTGTGCCGGCCGGTGAGTTGGGGGTTCGATGAGCAACGGGTGGCTGCTACCCGAGGACGTTCTGCGGGATGCGCCGTCGTACGCGCCCAGACCCGCTGAGCTGGCCGATCTCCAGTTGTTGCTGAGTGGGGCGTACGCGCCGCTCACCGGTTTCCTGAGCCGGGCCGACCTGGCCTCGCTGAACCGGCGCGGCCGGCTGGCCGACGGCACGTCCTGGCCGGTTCCGGTGACGCTCCAGGTGCCGGCGGCGCTCGCCGACGGGCTGGACCCGGCCGATCCGGCACGCCGGGCGGTGGTGCTCACCGACGGTGAGGGCGCGCCGGTGGCGGCGATGGACGTGACAGACGTCTGGCCGGGCCGTGAGGGCATGGTGGGTGTCGGTGGCGCGGTGCGCCGCCTGGGCGACGGCGGCCACGGGCCGTTCCAGCGGCTGCGGCGCGGCCCCGACGAGGTGCGCGGCCTGCTGCCGCCGGGCCGGGTGCTCGGCGTGTTCGCCGACCGCCCGCTGCACCGGCCGCAGCTGGCGCAGATCGCGCACGCGGCTCGTACGCTCGGCGCGCACCTGCTGGTGATGATCCCGGTGGGTGAGGAGTCGATCGGCGGGCTGCCGGCCGAGGCGCTGGTGCGCAGCGTGTTCGCCGCCCGCGACCGGATGCCCCCGGCGACGCTCGTGGCGGTGCCGCTGGCCCGGCGGCGCGACGAGATCAGCGACGCGCTGCTGCGGGCCCGGGTCGCCGCCGCGTACGGGGTGACCCACCTGCTCTCCACCGAGGGCATGCTCTCCGGCGCCGGCCTGCGCGTGCTGGTGCCCCGCGAGCTGGCCTACGACAACCGGGACGGCCAGTGGCGCTGGCGTGAGGACATCCCGCCGCGCAACCGCCGGCTGGCGCTGAGCACGCGGGAGATCGACGACCTGCTGGACCGGGGGTTCCCGCTGCCCGAGTGGCACACCCCGCCGGCGGTGGCGAAGGAACTGACCCGGGCCCGTCCGCCGCGGCGGCACCGGGGCCTGGTGATCTTCCTGACCGGCCTGTCCGGCTCGGGCAAGTCGACGATCGCCAGAGGGCTCGCCGACGTGCTCCGCGAGCAGGGCGACCGCACGATCACGCTGCTCGACGGCGACGTGGTGCGGCGGGAGCTCTCCGCCGGGCTGGGGTTCAGCAAGGCCGACCGGGATCTCAACGTACGCCGGATCGGCTGGGTGGCCGCGGAGATCGCCCGGCACCGGGGGGTCGGCATCTGCTGCCCGATCGCGCCGTACGCGGCAGCTCGCGCCACCGCCCGGGAGATGGCGGAGACGGCCGGGGCGGGCTTCCTGCTGGTCCACGTGGCGACGCCGCTGGCGGTCTGTGAGCAGCGCGACCGCAAGGGCCTGTACGCCCGGGCCCGGGCCGGCCTGATCACCGGGATGACCGGCATCGACGACCCGTACGAGGAGCCTACCGACGCCGACCTGGTGGTCGACACCTCGGAGCTCAGCGTCGAGGAGGCTGTCGGGAAGGTGATGGAGCACCTCACCGAGACGGGCTGGGTGGAGCCCCGCCTCCAGCCCGCCTGATCGTCTGATCGCCGGCCGCGTTCCGGCACACAGCACGTCGACCGCCGCCGTCCGGACTTCCGGACGGCGGCGGTCTCGCATCACCCCTCGTTGCGCGGTAGTGTTCGTCTTTGTTGGAACACGTTCGACCGCGTGAAGTGTCCGCGCGGCCGGTGAGACGCGGAGGTGAGCCGGGGATGCTGGCGCGGCAGCGGCAGACGGCGATCCTGGAACGACTGCGCCGCGCCGGGGGCGTCCGGGTCACCGAGCTGGCGGCCGAGTTCGGCGTCTCCGACATGACCATCCGGCGCGACCTGGACACGCTGCACGAGCAGGGCCTGCTCGCCAAGGTGCACGGGGGCGCGACGCCGGCCGGTCCCGGCTCGACCGACGAGCCCGGCTTCCACGCCAAGTCCATCCGCCAGTCCGCCGAGAAGGCCGCGATCGCCGAGCACGCCGCGCTGCTGGTCCGGCCCGGCGCCGCGATCGCGCTCTCCGCCGGCACCACCACCGCCGAACTGGCCCGGCGGCTGGTGGACGTGCCCGGCCTCACAGTGGTCACCAACTCGCTGCCGGTCGCGGAGGTCCTGCACGTCGGCGGCCGGCCGGACCAGACGGTGGTGCTCACCGGCGGCGTCCGCACGCCGTCGGACGCGCTCGTCGGCCCACTCGCCGTGGCCGCGATCGCCACGCTCCACCTGGACCTGCTCTTTCTCGGCGTACACGGGATCAGCGAACGGGCCGGTTTCACCACGCCCAATCTGATGGAGGCGGACACGAACCGGGCGCTCGTGGCCGCGGCGGACCGGCTCGTGGTGCTCGCCGACCACACCAAATGGGGCACCGTCGGCATCTCGTCGATCGTGCCCCTGGACGCGGCGGACGTGCTGGTCACCGACGACCGGTTGGCACCCGAGGCCCGACGGGTACTCGACGACAGGGTGGGTGAGCTGGTGACGGTGCCCACGACGAGGGGGGCGGAGTGAAGCGTACGCAGATCGCGCTGGCCGACGGCCGCGAGCTGATCTACTTCGACGAGCGGGACGACGCGGTCCGCGACCAGCCGGACCGGCGGGACCTGCCCCCTCCCCCGCCCGCCTCGCAGCTGCGATACGACCCGCTGACCGACGAGTGGGTGGCGGTGGCGGTGCACCGGCAGACCCGCACGTTCCTGCCCCCGGCCGACCAGTGCCCGTTGTGCCCGTCCCGGGGGGAGCGGCACAGCGAGATCCCGGCGCCCGACTACGACGTGGTGGTCTTCGAGAACCGGTTCCCGTCGCTGAGCCAGCGGGTGGCCGACGAACCGGTCGAGATCACCCCTTTCACCCCGGTACGCCCGGGGCGCGGCAGGTGCGAGGTGGTCTGCTTCACCGACGACCACAACGCGTCGTTCGCCCGGCTCTCCCCGGCCCGCGTGCGGACGGTGCTGGACGCGCTCGCCGACCGCACCACCGCGCTGAGCGCGCTGCCCGGCGTGGAGCAGGTCTTCCCGTTCGAGAACCGGGGCGTGGAGATCGGCGTGACACTGCACCACCCGCACGGGCAGATCTACGCGTACCCGTTCGTCACGCCGCGCACCCGCACCATGCTGGCCGCCGCCCGGCGGCACGCCGAGCGCACCGGGGGCAACCTCTACGCCGACGTGCTGGCCGCCGAACGGGCCTCCGGGGTCCGGGTGGTGACGAGCAACGAGCACTGGACCGCGTACGTGCCGGCTGCGGCGCGCTGGCCGTTCGAGGTGCACGTGGCGCCGCACCGGCCGGTGCCGGACATCCCCGCGCTCGACGACGCCGAGCGGGACGCGTTCGGGCCGCTCTACCTGGACCTGCTGCGCCGCTTCGACGGGCTGTTCGACATGCCCATGCCGTACATCGCGGCCTGGCACCAGGCGCCGGCGCGGATCGACAGGGAGCTGGGCCACCTGCACCTTCAGCTGTTCAGCATCCGGCGGGCCAAGGACAAGCTGAAGTACCTGGCCGGGTCGGAGTCCGGCATGGGCGTGTTCATCAACGACATCGCCCCCGAGCGAGCCGCCGACCTGCTCCGCTCCGCGTGAAAGGAAGGGCCCCTTATTAACGCCTGCGGTAGAGGAAGGGCCCCTTCTTAACAGCCGCGGTCCGGAGCATGGGGCGCGGGGGGCCCGGGACAGGACCCCCCGCAGGGAAGGGACGGCTGGCTGCGCTCAGCAGCCTCGAAGGTCGGCCGGCCGGCGCGCGGCCACGGCCCACCTTCATGGACGCGACTGGCATCTCGTCCACCCTGTCAACGAGGGCGTACCGAACGAGGTCACGCCGTCCCGGCGGGCCTGAGGTGTTAAAAAGGGCCCCTTCTACAACGCGAGGCGTTAAGAAGGGGCCCTTCCTTGCACGTCAGGCGGCGAGCTTGCGCGCCAGGTTCTCGTCGAGCGCGTTCATGAACTCGTCGGTGGTCAGCCACGGGGCGTCCCGCGAGATGAGCAGCGCGAGGTCCTTGGTCATCTGGCCGCCCTCGACGGTGTCCACGATGACCTTCTCCAGCGTGTCGGCGAACTCGGTGACCGCCGGGGTGCCGTCCAGCTTGCCCCGGTGGGCCAGGCCCCGGGTCCAGGCGTAGATCGAGGCGATCGGGTTGGTCGAGGTCTTCTCGCCCTTCTGGTACTGCCGGTAGTGCCGGGTGACAGTGCCGTGGGCGGCCTCGGCCTCGACGGTACGGCCGTCCGGGGAGAGCAGCACCGAGGTCATCAGGCCCAGCGAGCCGAAGCCCTGCGCGACGGTGTCGGACTGCACGTCACCGTCGTAGTTCTTGCACGCCCAGACGTATCCGCCCTCCCACTTGAGCGCGGCGGCGACCATGTCGTCGATCAGCCGGTGCTCGTAGGTGAGGCCGGCGGCCTCGAACTCGGCCTTGAACTCGTTCTCGAACACCTCGGCGAAGATGTCCTTGAACCGGCCGTCGTACGCCTTGAGGATGGTGTTCTTGGTCGACATGTAGACCGGGTAGCCGCGGTCCAGGCCGTACCGGAACGAGGCGCGGGCGAAGTCCCGGATCGACTCGTCGTAGTTGTACATGCCCATGGCGATGCCGCCGCCGGGGAAGTTGGCGACCTCCATCTCCATCGGGGTGCCGCCGTCGGCCGGGGTGTAGGTGATGGTCACCGTGCCCGGGCCGGGGACGACGAAGTCGGTGGCCTTGTACTGGTCGCCGTGCGCGTGCCGGCCGATGATGATCGGCTTGGTCCAGCCCGGGACGAGCCGCGGCACGTTCGACATGATGATCGGCTCGCGGAAGACCACGCCGCCGAGGATGTTGCGGATGGTGCCGTTCGGCGACCGCCACATCTTCTTCAGGCCGAACTCCTCCACCCGGGCCTCGTCCGGGGTGATGGTGGCGCACTTGACGCCGACGCCGTGCTCCTTGATGGCGTTGGCGGCGTCGACCGTGACCTGGTCGTCGGTGGCGTCACGGTGCTGGATCGACAGGTCGTAGTAGTGCAGGTCGACGTCGAGGTAGGGCAGGATCAGCTGCTCCCGGATCTGCTTCCAGATGATCCGGGTCATCTCGTCGCCGTCGATCTCCACGACCGGGTTGTTTACCTTGATCTTCGCCATCGGCCGGCGCTCCTCTCGGGGGACACGTGCTCAAGCAGTACGAGCGTACTGGAAACTGGCCGGCAGTCCCCAGGCGGCCCGGGTGGACCGCCGGAAAAGCGGGCTGCGTCGCGCCGCGACCCGCTGGCATCATCGTCCGATGCCGCACAGCCGCACCATCGGGTCTATCACGGTCACCGCGCTCAGTGACGGCGAGGGGCCCTTCTTCCAGCCCCGCGGCGAGGCCTTTCCCGACGCCACCGAGACGCACTGGGCGGCGGCCGACCGGCTCGACCCGGGCGCGGTCACCGACGACGGCCGGTGGTGGCTGCGGTTCCGCGCGTTCGCCCTGCGGGCCGACGACGGGCCGGTCACGCTTGTCGACGCCGGGATCGGCCCGGCCGACTCCCTCGCCGCGAGCTGGGCGCCGGTGCCGGGCCGGCTCCCCGCCGAGCTGGCCGCCGCCGGGATCGATCCGGCCGACGTCCGCACCGTGGTCCTCACCCACCTGCACACCGATCATGTGGGCTGGGCCGGCCCGCTGTTCCCGAACGCGGACCACCTGGTCCAGCGCGCCGAGGTGGACGCGCTGGAGCTGTTCCACCCGGATCTGCCGGCCCGGCTGCTGACGCCGTTGCGCGCCGCCGGCCGGCTGCGGGTGGTCGACGGCGAGACGCCCCTCACCCCTGGGGTACGGCTGCTGCACACGCCCGGGCACACGCCGGGCCACCAGTCGGTGCTCATCGAGGCGGGCGACGACCGTCTCCTGATCACCGGCGACCTGCTCGTGCACGCGATCCAGCTGGCAGACCCGGCCCTCCCCTACGCACACGAGGTCGATCCGGCCACGGCCCGCCACTCCCGGCAGCACCTGCTGGCGACCCTCTCCCCCGCCCTCCTGGCCACCCCCCACCTGACCGCACCCTTCACCCCATACCCGCCGTCCCGTCGATCATGAAGTTGACGGCGGAAATGGAGATCAACTCGACCGCCAACTTCATGATCGACAGGGGGAACCGCGGGCGGGACGGCAGAAGGCCCGCCGGCGGAGCCGGCGGGCCTTCGACGCGTTTGCTACGTCACATGCTGGCGACGTCGCCCTGCTTGGCACGGACCGCCTCGGCGGCCTCCTTCAGCGCGGCCAGCTCGTCGGCGTCCAGGTCGGTCTCGACGACCCGCTTCACGCCCTCGGCGCCGATCTCGGCCTCGACGCCCAGGTAGACGCCGGAGATGCCGTACTCGCCGTCGACCCAGGCGCAGACCGGCATGACGTCGCCGGAGTCCTCGGCCACTGCCTTCGCCATCCGGGCCGCGGCGGCGGACGGGGCGTAGTACGCGGAACCGGTCTTGAGCAGCGCGACGACCTCGGCGCCACCGTTGCGGGTCTTGACGACCAGCTCCTCGATCTGCTCGGCCGGCATGACGTCACGCAGCGGCTTGCCGTTCACGGTGCTCTTGGACGGCACCGGGACCATGGTGTCGCCGTGCGAGCCGAGCGTCAGGGTCCGTACCGACTTCACCGGTACGCTCAGCGCCTCGGCGACGAAGTTGGTGAAGCGGGCGGTGTCCAGCATGCCGGCCTGGCCGAGCACCCGGTTCTTGGGGAACTGGGTGGCGAGCTGGGCCAGCGCGGTCATCTCGTCGAGCGGGTTGGACACCACGATGACGACGGCGTTCGGGGCGTACTTGGCGACGTTCTCGGAGACCTGACGGACGATCTTGGCGTTGGTCTCCAGCAGGTCCATCCGGCTCATGCCCGGCTTGCGGGGCAGGCCGGCGGTGATGACGACCACGTCCGAGCCCTCGATGGCGTCGTAGCCCTCGCCGTTCGGGCCGGTGGTGACACCGACGACCTTGGTCTCGAAGCCCTCGACCGCGCGGGACTGGTTGAGGTCGAGCGCGAGACCCGCCGGCTTGCCCTCCACGATGTCGGTGATCACGACGGTGTCGAAGACGTCGTACTCGGCCAGGCGCTGCGCGGTGGTCGAGCCGTAGAATCCGGCGCCGACGACAGTGACCTTCTTACCCATGGTCGTCCCACTCCCTGATACCAGTCGGTTTTCCGGACCGTATCAGCCATCCTGGCACCGATCGGGCCAGGGGCGGACGGTTATGACCTGGCTGGGTGTCAGCCGACCCGCTCGGCCCGTTCGACCACGTTGGTCAGGAGCATCGCGCGGGTCATCGGGCCGACGCCGCCGGGCATCGGCACCACCTTGCCGGCGACCTCGGTCACCTCCGGGTCGACGTCGCCGGTGTAGCGGCCCTTGCCGTCGTCGCCGATCACACGGGTGATGCCGACATCGACCACGGTCGCGCCCGGGTTGACCATGTCGGCGGTGAGCAGGCCCGGCACGCCGGCGGCGACGATGACGACGTCGGCGGCGCGGGTGTGCGCGGCGAGGTCGAGCGTGCCGGTGTGGCAGAGCGTCACTGTGGCGTTCTCGCTGCGCCGGGTCAGCAGCAGGCCCAGCGGGCGGCCGACGGTGTTGCCCCGGCCGACGACCGCCACGTTCGCGCCGCGCAGCGGCACGTCGTGCCGGCGCAGCAGCTCGACGATGCCGCGTGGGGTGCAGGGCAGCGGCGCGTCGTACCCGAGGACGAGCCGGCCCAGGTTGACCGGGTGCAGCCCGTCGGCGTCCTTGTCCGGGTCGATCGACTCCAGGGCACGCTGGGTGTCGAGGTGCCCGGGGAGCGGGAGCTGGACGATGTAGCCGTGGCAGGCCGGGTCGGCGTTCAGCTCGGCGAGCGCCGCGTCGAGCTGCTCCTGGGTGGCGTCGGCCGGCAGCGCGACCCGCAGCGAGGCGATGCCGACCTCGGCGCAGTCGCGGTGCTTGCCGTTGACGTACGCCTGGGAACCGGGGTCCTCCCCGACCAGCACCGTGCCGAGACCGGGGGTGATGCCGCGTTCCGCGAGCGCCTTGACCCGGGCTCGTAGCTCGTCCTTGATCTCCGCCGCGGTGGCCTTGCCGTCCAGGATCGTCGCCGTCACGTCGTGATCGTCTCACGTCCACAGCCGAGGCCGGACGACGACGGCCGACGATCACGCTCAACAACGTGGCAGAAGTCACGGAGAGTTACCAACCACCGGACGCGCAGGGCGAGCCGGAGCCGGGCGGGCACACACCGGACGTTCGGAGCCGACACCCCAGAGCCATCCGACGTCACCTCGACCGGGCCACCGATGACGAACAAAAGGCCAGTTCAGCACCACTACTAGCAGGCGGGAGCAACGACGGCAAGGTTCGGCGAACACGATCAGTCATCAATTGACCACGCATCAGTTGTCGAGGGGCCGACCCGCGACCTACGGTTACCACTCGTTGCGCAGAGTCACCCAGCGTCGGGACGACCGCGCAGCGTGAGGAGATGAGGAGACCCCCATGCGTGTTCGTAGGCTCGCGGCCTGGGCCGCGCTCCCGCTCGCGGTGACGCTCGGCCTGACGGCCTGCGGCTCGGGCGGCAGCGGCGGCGGCACCGGCGACTCCGACGCGGCCGTGCGGATCGAGATCGCCGAGCCGCAGCACCTGGTGCCCACAAACACAAACGAGACGAGCGGCTCCCAGGTCCTGTCGGCCCTGTTCAGCCCGCTCATCGACTACGACGACGCGAACAAGCCGCACGAGGTGGCGGCCGATTCGGTGACGACGTCGGACAACAAGGTCTGGACGATCAAGCTGAAGCCCGGCTACACGTTCCACAACGGCGAGCAGGTCACCGCCGACAACTACATCGACGCCTGGAACTACGGCGCGTACGCGCCGAACGGCCAGAACTCCAGCTACTTCTTCGAGAAGGTGGCCGGCTACGACGACCTCCAGGGCGAGAGCCCGAAGGCCAAGACGCTCAGCGGCCTGAAGAAGGTCGACGACCTGACCTTCACCGTGACGCTCAGCGAGCCGTACGTGGACTTCAAGTCCATGCTCGGCTACACCGCCTTCTACCCGCTGCCCGAGGCGGCCTTCTCCGCGCCGGGCGTGCTGGCCGAGGGCTACGAGCAGGCGCCGATCGGCCAGGGCCCGTTCAAGATGAAGGGCACCTGGCAGCACGACGCCAAGGTCGAGGTGGAGCGCTACGACGCGTTCCCGGGCCAGCAGCCCAAGGTCGGCGGCGTCGAGTTCCGCATCTACCAGCAGCCGACCGCCGCGTACGCGGACGTGCTGTCGGACAACCTCGACGTGATCAAGACGATCCCGACCGAGAACCTGTCCACCGCCGCGACCGACCTGGGCGACCGCTTCCTCCAGAGCCCGGCCTCGTCGCTGCAGGTGCTGGCCTTCCCGACGTTCCAGGAGGAGTTCAGCAAGCCCGAGGTGCGCAAGGCGATCTCGATGGCGATCGACCGGGACGAGATCACCAAGTCGATCTTCAAGGACTCGCAGCAGCCGGCCCGCTCGTTCGTCTCGCCGGTGGTCGCGGGTTACCGGGAGAACACCATCGGCACCGCCGGCGCGTTCGACCCGGTCAAGGCCAAGGCCGCGTACGAGGCCGCGGGCGGCCCGAAGAAGATCGAGCTGTCCTACAACGGCGACGGCGGCCACAAGGACTGGGTCGACGCGACCTGCAACCAGCTCAAGGCCAACCTGGGCGTGGAGTGCGTGGGCACCGCGGAGCCGAAGTTCGCGGACCTGCTGACCAAGGTCAAGCAGAAGCAGCCGGTCGGCCTGTTCCGGATGGGCTGGGTCATGGACTACCCGTCCATGGAGAACTACCTCGGCCCGCTGTACAGCAGCACCGGCTCGTCGAACTACTACGGCTACAGCAACCCGGAGTTCGACAAGCTGCTCGCCGAGGGCGCCCGCGCGGCCACCGAGGACGAGGCGATCGAGAAGTACCAGGCGGCGGAGGACCTGCTCGCGCAGGACATGCCGGTGATCCCGCTGCGGTACGGGCAGAACAACTTCGGCCACTCGACCAAGGTCAAGAACGTCCACGTGGACCTCTTCGACCGGGTGGACCTGGTGAAGATCGAACGCGCCTGACACCCCGCTGACGGGCCGGGCCACCCCCACCGGGTGGCCCGGCCCTGGCATTGGCCCGCATTTCGCCTGGTTTCGGCAGACTTGCCAGCATGCTCCGCTTCATCCTGCGGCGACTGCTCCAGATGGTCCTCGCGTTCTTCGGGACCACACTGATCGTCTACGCGCTGATGTTCGCCGGGCAGGGCGACCCGATCCAGGCCCTCGCCGGGGAGCGGCCGGTGACCGCGGCGCAGCGGGCCTACCTGACCGAGAAGTACCACCTGGACGCGACAGGTGTCGGCGGCTTCTTCTACCGCTACTTCGACTACCTGCGCGGCCTGGTCCAGGGTGACCTCGGGCAGTCGCTCACCGGGCGGCAGATCAGCGACATCCTCGCCGCCGCGTGGCCGGTCACCGTGAAGCTCGCCGTGATCGCGATGGCCGTGACGGTGATCTTCGGGGTCACCGCCGGCGTGATCGCGGCGATCCGCCGCTCCGGCGTGTTCGACCACGCCACACTCGTGCTCACGCTGCTGGTGCTCGGCATCCCCACCATCGTGCTGGCCCCGCTGGCCCAGTACTTCCTCGGCGTACGCTGGCCGGTCTTCCCGCCCACCGCCGGAGCGCAACCCTCCTTCTACGCGCTGCTGCTGCCGGGCATCGTGCTCGGCTCGCTCTCCCTGGCCACCGCGCTGCGGCTGACCCGTACCTCGGTGACCGAGAACCTGCGCGCCGACTACGTCCGCACCGCCCGGTCCAAAGGGCTGCGGCGACGCCGCATCGTCGGCGTGCACGTGCTGCGCAACTCGCTCATCCCGGTGATCACCTTCCTCGGCGTCGAGCTGGGCAACCTGATGGGCGGCGCGATCATCACCGAGGGCGTCTTCAACGTTCCCGGCGTCGGCTTCAACCTGTTCCGCGGCATCCGCACCGAGGACGGCCCGCTGGTGGTCGGCATCGTCAGCGTGCTCGTCGTGGTCTACCTGCTGTCCAACCTGGTGGTGGACGTGCTCTACGCCGTCCTCGACCCGAGGATCCGCTATGAGTGAGCACAGCGAGGTGCGGCCGTGAGTGACTTCGAGACGGTCGCGGCGACCGAGAACCAGGCCGCGCGGCGCGGTGTCTCCGGCGAACCGGGCACGCCCGGCCGGGCCGGGCGGCCGGACCGGGCCCGCAGCCTGGCCGGGGACGCCTGGCGGGACCTGCGCCGCAACCCGGTCTTCTGGATCAGCCTGCTGCTGGTGGTGCTGGTCGCCGCCATGGCCGTGGCGCCGGGGCTGTTCGCCGCCAACGACCCGCGCGACTGCGTGCTCTCCCGGCAGCACGCCGGGCCGTCCGGCGGGGCCGTCTTCGGGTACGACTTCCAGGGCTGCGACACGTTCGCCAGGGCCGTCTACGGCGCTCGCGCCTCGCTGCTCGTCGGTGCGTTCTCCGCGCTGATCACCGGTGTGATCGCACTCGTCGTCGGCATGGTCGCCGGCTACTTCGGCGGCTGGGTCGACGCGGTGCTGTCCCGGGTGATCGACATCGTGCTCGGCATCCCGCTGCTGCTGGCCGCGATCGTGCTGCTCAAGCGCGTGAGCACCAGCGGCGACACGGTACGGCTCTTCGCGGTGATCCTCGTGCTGGCGCTGCTCGGCTGGACCACCGCGGCCCGGGTCGTCCGCTCCTCGGTGATCACCGCCCGGGAGCAGGACTACGTGGCAGCCGCCCGGATGCTCGGAGCCGGCAACGGCCGGATCATGTGGCGGCACATCCTGCCGAACGCGCTCGCCCCGGCCATCGTGGTGCTCACCATCGCGCTCGGGTCGTTCATCGCGGCCGAGGCGACGCTGAGCTTCCTCGGCATCGGCCTGAAGGCGCCGACCATCTCGTGGGGCATCGACATCGACGCCGGGCGGGTGCACATGCGCGAGTCCGCGACGCCGCTGATCGTGCCGTCGACGTTCCTCGCCCTGACCGTGCTCGCCTTCATCATGCTCGGCGACGCGATCCGCGACGCCTTCGACCCGAAGCTGCGGTGACCCGTGCGAGCGCGAGGAGTGAGCGCAGCGAGCCCCGCAGTCGCGAGCGAAAGGCAGGCACAGCCATGACCCAGTCGTCGGTCCGGCCCACGCCGGCCTCACCCACCCCGCCCGGCGGGCACCTGCTGGAGGTACGGGACCTGCACGTCGAGTTCCGTACCCGGGAGGGCGTGGCGCGCGTGATCAACGGGGTGACGTACCACCTGGACGCCGGTGAGACGCTCGCGGTGCTGGGCGAGTCCGGCTCCGGCAAGTCCGTCACCGCCCAGGCGATCATGGGCATCCTGGACACCCCGCCCGCGTACGTGCGCGGCGGGCAGATCCTCTACCAGGGGCGGGACCTGCTCGCCCGCCCGGAGGAGGAGCGCCGGCAGATCCGCGGCGCCGAGATCGCGATGATCTTCCAGGACGCGCTGTCGGCGCTGAACCCGGTCTTCCCGGTCGGCTGGCAGATCGGCGAGTCGCTGCGCGAGCGGGCCGGCATGTCGCGGGCCGACGCGCGCAGGCGGACCGTCGAGCTGATGGACCTGGTCCGGATCCCGGCCGCGGCGAAGCGGCTCGGCGACTACCCGCACCAGTTCTCCGGCGGCATGCGGCAACGCGTCATGATCGCGATGGCGCTGGCGCTGGACCCGAAGGTGCTGATCGCCGACGAGCCCACCACGGCGCTGGACGTCACAGTGCAGGCGCAGATCATGGACCTCCTGGCCGACCTGCGCCGGGATCTCGGCATGGCGCTCGTCCTGATCACCCACGACCTGGGCGTGGTCGCCGGTGTGGCGGACCGGATCGCGGTCATGTACGCGGGCCGGATCGTCGAGCACGCCGACGTGCACGCGCTGTACCGGGCACCGGCCCACCCGTACACGAAGGGGTTGCTGGAGTCGATCCCGCGACTGGACGTGCGCGGCCAGGCGCTGTCCAGCATCCGCGGGTTGCCGCCGAACCTGATGGCGATCCCGTCCGGCTGCCCGTTCCACCCCCGGTGCCCGTACGTCCAGCCGGTCTGCGTGGACGAGGTGCCGCACGACCTGGTGCTCGGCGACGGTCGGACCAGCGCGTGTCACTTCGCCCAGGAGGTGCACGATGACCGCGACGGCTGAACCCGCGAAGGTGCGCGGCGAGACGATCCTCGCCGTCGACCAGCTGGTCAAGCACTTCCCGATCAGCCAGGGCGTGCTGTTCAAGAAGACCATCGGCCAGGTCAAGGCCGTCGACGGCGTCTCGTTCGAGCTGCGGCGCGGTGAGACGCTCGGCGTGGTGGGCGAGTCCGGGTGCGGCAAGTCGACGCTGGCCCGGCTGCTCATGCGCCTGGAGACGCCCACCGCCGGGCGGGTCACACTGGAGGGACGCGACCTGCTCCGGGCCACCGGGGCGGACCTGCGCCGGCTGCGCCGGAACATGCAGATGGTGATGCAGGATCCGTACACCTCGCTGAACCCGCGGATGACTGTCGGCGACATCGTCGGCGAGCCGTTCGAGATCCACCCCGACGTCGCGCCGAAGCGCAGCCGGCGGCAGCGGGTGCAGGAGCTGCTGGACGTGGTCGGGCTCAACCCGGAGCATGTCAACCGCTACCCGCACCAGTTCTCCGGCGGCCAGCGGCAGCGCATCGGCATCGCCCGGGCGCTCGCGCTGCGGCCCGAGATCATCGTCTGCGACGAGCCGGTGTCGGCCCTCGACGTGTCCATCCAGGCCCAGGTGATCAACCTGTTGGAGCAGCTCCAGGACGAGCTGGGGCTGTCGTACATCTTCATCGCCCACGACCTGTCGGTGGTGCGGCACATCTCCGACCGGGTCGCGGTGATGTACCTGGGCCGGATCGTGGAGATCGGCACCGAGGAGCAGATCTACCAGCGCGCGACCCACCCGTACACCCAGGCGCTGCTGTCGGCGGTGCCGGTGCCCGACCCGGAGGCCCGCGACCGGCGGACCATCATCCGGCTCACCGGCGACGTGCCCAGCCCGGCCGAGCCGCCGTCCGGCTGCCACTTCCGGACCCGCTGCTGGAAGGCCGAGGAGGTCTGCGCGACGCAGGACCCGCAGGCGGTGCCCCGCGCGGCGGACCCGCACCCCAGCGCCTGCCACTTCGCCGAGGTGCGCACCGAGGTGTGACGACGAAGGCCCCGTCCCCCGGAGGAAGAGGGGGCGGGGCCTCCGATGCGGGCACGCGTGCGGAAGGCGGACCCGGACGAACCCGAGCGGGCCCCGGCGGCGTGAGGCGCGCCGCCGTACCGGCGCACGGCAGCTCGCGGCGGAACCGCCGGGTCGACGCGGCGGGTTCCGGTGCGGCGCCGATGCGGCGTCCCGGTGCGGGCTGCGGGGTTCGGTGCGGCTCAGGCGGCCGGCGGGGCGCGCGCGGCGAGCGGGCCACGCGGCGGGAGCGGCACGACCGGCGGCCGAGGCGCGGACGCGACCGGCTCCGGCACGACCGGGCCGGCCACGCGCGGGAGCGCGGCCGGGGCCAGGTCGTCCGGGCCGTCGGTGTAGCCGAGGCCGCCGCCGTGGTCGTGCCACGGCCCGGCGACAAGCTCCGACCAGGAGATTCCGGGGTACGCGGCACGCAGCGCGACAGCGCTCGTTCCGCTCGCCGAGGCGGTGGCCGCAGCGGGCGGCGCGGCCGATCCCAGTCCGGCCAGGACGAACGCCAGCGTGACGACGACGGCGATCAACCGGTCGCGAACGCGCATGGCACACCTGCCGGGCTCACAGACAGCGGAGACGCTCGATCGTCGCCGCGCACACGCTAGCAACCGCCTCCGGCGGCGGGCAACGGCCCGGCGTCCGGGTGCGTCAGTCGTGTGGACGACCGACGCGCCCGGACGGGCCGGGCCGGACCGGTCAGTGGAAGAAGTGCCGGGTGCCGGTCAGGTACATGGTGACGCCGGCCGCCTTGCAGGCCGCGATGGTCTCCTCGTCGCGGATCGAGCCGCCCGGCTGCACGATCGCCCGCACCCCGGCGTCGATGAGGATCTGCGGACCGTCGGCGAACGGGAAGAACGCGTCCGAGGCGCAGACCGAGCCGCGGGCCCGCTCGTCACCGGCCCGGCTGACCGCCAGCCGCGCCGAGTCCACCCGGTTCACCTGTCCCATGCCGACACCGACGGTGGCGCCGTCGCGGGCCAGCAGGATCGCGTTGCTCTTGACCGCGCGTACCGCCCGCCAGGCGAACGCCAGGTCACGCAGCGTCGCCTCGTCGGCCGGGTCGCCGGTGGCCAGCGTCCAGCCGGACGGGTCGTCGCCGGGTGCGTCGACCGCGTCCCGCGTCTGCACCAGCACGCCGCCGCTGACCTGCCGCCACTCCGCCGGCCGCACGGCGAACGCTGGCGCCCGCAGCAGGCGGAGGTTCTTCTTGGCCCGCAGCAGGTCCAGCGCGTCCTCGTCGAAGCCGGGCGCCACAAGCACCTCGGTGAAGATCTCCGCGACCTGACCGGCCAGCGCCGCGTCGACCGGCCGGTTCACCGCGATCACGCCGCCGAACGCGGAGACCGGGTCGCAGGCGTGCGCCCTCCGGTGCGCCTCGGCGACGTCCGCGCCCACAGCGATGCCGCACGGGTTGGCGTGCTTGATGATCGCCACCGCCGGCTGGTCCGGGAAGTCGTTGGCGGCCCGCCAGGCGGCGTCCGCGTCGACGTAGTTGTTGTAGGACATCTCCTTGCCGTGCAACTGCTCGGCCTGGGCCAGCCCGGCCGGCGCGCCCGGGTCGGTGTAGAGCGCCGCCGCCTGGTGCGGGTTCTCGCCGTACCGCAGCACCGCCTGGCGGCGCAGCGCCAGCCCGGCGAACCGCGGCCAGCCGTCCTCGGCCGGCGACACGGTGGTGGCGAACCAGTCGGCCACCGCGACGTCGTAGTCGGCGATGTCGGCGAACGCACGGGCCGCCAGCGCCCGGCGCTCGGCCAGCGTGAACCCACCCTCGGCGAGCGCGGCCCGCACCGCCGGGTACGCGGCCGGGTCGGTCACCACCGCCACCGAGGCGTGGTTCTTCGCCGCGGCCCGCACCATCGCCGGACCGCCGATGTCGATCTGCTCCACGCACTCGTCGGTGTCGGCGCCGGAGGCGACAGTGGCCTGGAACGGGTAGAGGTTGGAGACCAGCAGGTCGATGCCGCCGATGCCGTGCTCGTCGAGCTGGGCGGCGTGCGCGTCCTTGCGCAGGTCGGCGAGGAGGCCGCCGTGGATCTTCGGGTGCAGCGTCTTGACCCGCCCGTCGAGGATCTCCGGGGAGCCGGTGACCTGCTCGACCGGCGTCACCGGCACCCCCGCGCCGGCGATCGTCGACGCGGTGCTCCCTGTCGACACGATCTCCACGCCGGCCTCGTGCAGGGCGCGGGCCAGCTCGGCCAGGCCGGTCTTGTCGTAGACGCTGACCAGCGCGCGCCGGATCGGGCGGCGGCCGGCGTCCTCAGTGGCGTTCACGGGATGGTGACCTTTCTGCCGGTGATCGTCCAACCTTCACGGACCAGGCGGCCGACCTGCTCGACGAGCTGGCGCCGCTCGGCGGACTTGATGCGCTCGGTGAGCGTGTCCTCGTCGTCGTCGTCGTGCACCGGCACGGCGACCTGGGCCACGATCGGGCCGGTGTCCATGCCGGCGTCGACGAAGAACAGGGTGGCCCCGGTGACCTTCACGCCGTACGCCAGCGCGTCGCGGGGGCCGTGGATGCCGGGGAACGCCGGCAGCAGCGTGTTGTGCGTGTTGAGGTAGCGGTCGCCGAACGCGGTCAGGAACTCCGGGCCGACCAGTTTGAGGAAGCCGGCGCTGATGACCAGGTCGGGCCGGTGCTCGGCGACCCGCGCGGTGAGCGCCTTGTCCCAGTCGGCGCGGGTGGGGTGGTCCTTGACGCGCTCGACGAAGGACGGCACACCCGCGGTGGCGGCCCGGTCCAGGCCGGCGATCCCGTCCCGGTCGGCGCCGACGGCGACCACCCGGGCGCCGTACCCGGGGTCGGCGGTGGCGTCCAGCAACGCCTGGAGGTTGCTGCCGGAGCCGGAGACGAGGACGACGAGGCGGGCGACGGACGCGGGCTCGGTCACCGGGTAACCCTATCGGGCAGGTCAGGCGGCTCGGCTGCGGGGCGGCAGCCCATCGGCTGACCTCGCCGGTGGCATGATCGCGGTACGCTGCCGGTCGCCCGGTGTCCGGTCTCGCGCCCGGCCCGCACCCCCACACAGAACCCGGCACGCCGCGTGCCGTCGGACCGAGGAGTATTTCGCATGCAGCCCGGATACCCCCCGCAGCAGCCGCAGCAGATCGACAACAACATGACGATGTCCATCGTCGCGATCTTCCTGTTCTGGCCGCTCGCGATCCCGGCCATCATCAACGCGTCGAAGGTCAACCCGCTGATCCAGCAGGGTGACTACGCCGGCGCCCAGGCCGCCGCCGCCGAGTCCAAGAAGTGGTCCAAGTGGGCCCTCATCGTCGGCCTGGTCTGGATCGGCATCATCGTGGTGTGTTGCCTCTTCGGCGGCCTGGCCGGTCTCGTCAGTGGCGGCAGCACAAACTGACCGACAACCCGAACCGATCTGAGGAGCACCCAGACATGCAGCCCGGTTACCCCGGACAGGACCCGTACGGCCAGCAGCCGAACCAGGATCCGAACGCTCAGCCGCACGACCCGTACGCCCAGCCGCCGCAGGCCCCGCAGTACGGGCAGCAGCCGCAGTACGGGCAGCAGCCCACCTCGGGCCAGCCGTACGGCCAGCCCACCTCGGGTCAGCCCGCCTACGGCCAGGACCCGTACGCGCAGCAGCAGCCGTACGGCGCCGCGCCGCAGTACCCGGGCGCCGGCTACCCGGCGGGACCGGGCCAGGCCCCGAACAACACGCTGGGCCTCGTGTCGATGATCCTCGGTATCGCGTCGATCCCGACGATCTGCTGCTTCTACCTGGGCATCCCGCTCGGTATCGCCGCGGTCGTCACCGGCTACCTGGGCCGCCAGAAGGCCGCGCAGGGGCTCGCCAACAACGACGGTCAGGCCAAGACCGGCCTGATCTGCGGCGCGATCGGCGCCGGCCTGGGCATCGTCCTGATCATCCTGAGCGTGGTCGCCAACGTCAGCCTGCCGGCCCAGCCCTGATCGTCCCCCGTCAGGGGCGTCCACCGGCCGGTGGGCGCCCCTGACGCGTCTGTCGCCCTCGGTGACGACGACGGGTCGGCGTGCGCGGGTCAGCGTGCGGGGTGGCGGCGGTCAGCGGGCGCGGGTCAGCGTGCGGGTGGCGGCGGCGCCGAGCACCGCGCCCACCCCGATCACCAGCGTGGCCACCGCTGCCACCGCCCACGGCGACGGGCCGATCTCGGCCAGCCGGCCGCCGCCGAGCGACCCGCCGGAGGCCGCCGCGAACAGCCCGAGCAGCGCGCCGGCGACCGGCCCGGCGAGCACGGCCGGCAGCAGCAGCGCCGGCCAGCCCACCTCGGACCGCTCCTCGGCCGCCGTGCGCAGCAGCCGCCGGGCCAGCAGCCAGCCGGCCGCCATCGCGGCCAGCAACGGCACGGCCAGCAACGCGCCACCCAGCCCGTCCATCGGCCCGCGCGGCAGGCCGGCCAGCAGCGGTACGGCCGGCAGCGCGCCGACGGAGACCTCGCTCGTGCGTACGGCGCTGTCGGTGCCGACCGCGAACCCGGGACCGAGCAGGTAGCTGGCCGACCAGGCGGTGGCGTTCGGCGCGTAGGCGAGGCTGACCAGGGTGATGCCCGCCTGACCGGCCACCCCGGTCTGGTAGGCCCCGATCATGTCGGCCGCGTCGCCGCCACCGGTGGCCACCGCCAGCCCGGCCGCACCGGCGCCCGCGCCACACAGGAGCAGCGCCGCTACCAGTCCGGTACGCAGGCCGTCGCGCACCGGTGGTGGGCAGCGCGCGGCCAGCAGCGCCCAGGCGCCCGTGGTGCGCAGCGCGCCGACCAGCGCGCCCGCCACGCCGAACACGGCGAACGTGAGCGCGGCAGTGACCGGGGAGACCCGCAGGCCGCCCGCGTCGACAGCGAACGCGGCGAGCGCGCCGAGCAGCGCGTACCCGATGCCGACGGCGACCGCGACGGTGAGTGCCTGGCGCGGCGAGCCCGCCCCGCGCGCCCCGACGGCCCGGCTGACGTGCACCCCGGCGCGGGTGAGCCGCCAGACGGCGAGCGCGCTGAGCGCGAGCGGCGCCAGGCCCAGCGGCCCGGCGGTGGTCTGCAACGGGACCCCGTGGCCGAGCAGCCAGCCGGCCAGGCCGGCGCGCAACGCGCCGCCGAACGACCCGGCGTCCTCGCTGAGCTGGGCGAGGCCCAGCACCGCGGAGACCGGCAGCCAGGAGGTCAGCGCCGCCCAGAGCGCGGCCACCCCGGCGGCGACCGGCAGCGGGGCCCGGCTGCGCGGCTCCTCGCCCGATCGGGGCGCGGGCACCCGCGCGGCCGGACGGGCGCGGCCGGGCGGCCGGACGCCGGCCGAGGGACCGGTGGCCGGACGGCGGGGCTGGTCAGGGGTGACGCGTGACATCGTGTCTACTCTGGCACGCCGCGCGAAGGACGGCAGTCCGATACCGGGTCGGCAGCGTGGCGAGTTCGCCGAACCCCGGCCGGGCGGCGGTGATCCGGTCTAGCCTCGGCCTCAGACGCGACCGTTCCCGTCGCGGCGCCGACCGCCCGGAGGAAGCCGTGCACGCTCCGTATCCGCCGCCACCGCCGCCACCGGCCGTCGGCCGCGACCGGACCACGCTCTGGGGCGTCCTCGGCATCGTCTTCGGCCTGTTCTGCTGCGGCATCCTGGGCATCGTCTTCGGCGCGCTGTCGATCCGCGACGCCCGGCGCAACCGCAGGTCGCAGTTGCTCGGCTGGCTGGGCGTCGCGTTCGGCGTGATCAACATCGTCGCCAGCGCCATCGTGCGCGCCCGGGGCAACTCGTACTACCCGTACTGGTACCGCTGAAGGACCGGGGCCGGAAAGTCGATCTCCCGGGGCAGGTCCACCGGATTCCGATGGACCTGCCCCGGGAGTGTCTGACCCGGTGGGAGTCCCGTCAGTAGCTGACCACCACTCGGCTGACGTTGAGCGTGCCGCTGCTCTTGATGGTGAAGTGGTAATTGCCCTTGGCAACGTCGCCGAAGTAGAGGTAACCGTCACCGCCGACGCAGCTGATGGTGCCCCGCTTCACCTCGGTGTCCGGGCCTGTGGCCTCCCGATATACCGCGACCGTGGGGTTGTAGCTGCACTGACGGAACCAGATGTAGCCGTTTGTGGAATCCTTGTTGTTGTCGTACCAGGTACGCGACTCGAATCCACTCCCCGCCCCGCTGATGCTGCTCTCCCACGAGGCTTCGGCGTAGGCGGCGCTTGACACCCCGACCGCCGCCACCGTGCCGATCGCGATTCCGGCGAGTGCGAGCCGGGCGCTTTTCTTGTTCATCTCTTCCCCTTCCGAGCCATGGACGAAGCCAGCGACTGGCGCCGGGACAGCAGGGGGAATTGCGTACGGTTCCCTTCGACGAACCAGTGCGCCGACCGTCGCGCGCCGATCGGAAGAGAGGTCGAAGGAATGACGCGTGCAGTTGCCGCTTTGAGCCCCCCGTGGGCCAACGCTGAGCGAGACGCTATCCGAGGTCAAGCAAGATAGTCAATACAGGACGCACGCGTGCGACCCTGTCGTATCGCTAGTGGATCTGCGCCGACAGGGGGCGGCCCCTGACACGCCGGCGGGGGTGCCGTCCCGACGCCCGTCGTGACCGATGGCCGACAAAGCGGTTGCCAGGTGCCGGAATTTGTCCTGTTCCACGGCCCTTTTAGCTGCATTATCGAGCCAACCACCCCGGCACTCCCGCGCGACCAGGTGCTCGCGCCATCTCCTCCCCACCCTCGCCCGCCTGCCGGCCGCGGCTCGACGCCACGAACGTTGACCATTGACGGTATTGCTTGGCGTCGGATAACGTCTCGCTCAGCGTTGGCCCACGGGGGGCTCAAAGCGGCAGATGTACGCATCAATCTCGCATGATCTCGAATAGACCGGTACGCACCGGTCTATTCGTTGACCCCCTCCCATCCGGGTGCCTTTCGCTGGCTTTTCCGTGGATCGGACCGAAGGGGTAAAGAGATGAACAAGAGAAGCGCCAGGCTCGCACTCGCCGGAATCGCGATCGGCACGGTCGCGGCGGTCGGCGTGTCCGGCGCCGCCTACGCCGAAGCCTCGTGGAACAGCAGCATCAGCGGGGCGGGAAACGGATTCGAGTCGCGCACCTGGTACGACAACAACAAGGATTCCGTAAACGGATACGTGTACTTCTCGGGCTGCAACGCGAATCCGACAGTGGCGGTCTACCGGGAGGATCTGGGACCGGACACCGAGGTGAAGCGAGGCACCATCTACTGCCAGAACAGCAGTGGCTATCTCTACTTCGGGGATGTCGCCAAGGGCAACTACCACTTCACCATCAAGAGCACCGGCACCGGAACGCAGGGCCTCTCGGTCAGCTATGTCAGTGTAGTTTACTGACCAGCCGAGAGTTTCTGTCCGACCGCGGGCACGGCCTGGTGAGGACCGGACCCGTCGACGGCAGCGCGGATGCATCCGCGCTGCCGTCGCGGCGTTGGTGTCGGCGAAGGGCGGCTTCCCGGTCCGGCCCCCGTCGCAACATCCCGAACATTCCTGGGCCGGCACGGGCACCACAGAGGAGGCGCGCATGGCGCTGATCGCCGAAGACCTCAGCTTCTCCTACCGGTTCCGGGGGCAGCGGGTGATCGAGGATCTGACATGGCAGGTGCCCGCGGCCACGCGGACCATCCTGCTGGGGCCCAACGGCGCCGGCAAGAGCACGCTGCTGCGGCTGCTGGCCGGCATCCACCGACCACGCAAGGGCAGGGTCTTTGTCGCCGACGAGCAGGGACGGCGCACGGACGGCCGCGGCCTCCGCCGTCGGGTGGCCTGGATGCCCCAGGACGTCACCGCCATCCGAGGGCTCACCGTGCTCGAGCAGATCACCTACGCCGGCTGGCTCGGCGGGCTAAGGGAGTCCGAGGCCCGGCGACGGGCTCTGGCCGCCGTCGAGCAGGTGGCGCTCGCGGAGAAGTCGGCCGCGCGTGCCGAAACCCTCTCCGGCGGCCAGCTGCGGCGGCTCGGCCTGGCCGAAGCGCTGGTCCTTCAGGCGGACTTCCTGCTGCTGGACGAGCCCACCGCCGGTCTCGATCCGGTCCAGCGGGCCAATTTCCGCAGGGTCCTGCTCGACCTGCCGAGCTGCGGCCTGGTGGTCTCCACCCACCAGATCGATGACATCGCCGACGTGTTCGACCGGGTGGCGATGCTGGTGCGGGGAAAGGTCGTCTTCGACGGCTCGGAGGCCGAATTCCACGCGCTGAGCACAGACGGCAGCAACGGACGTACGTCGGCCGAGCAGGTCTTCGCCTCGCTCCTGCCCGGACTCGACCATTGAACCCGTTGGTCAGCCTCCGCTGGAGCCGAGGGCTGTTCGCGCTGCCGGTGCTGATGATCTCCGCGGTGGTGGTCGCCTACACCACCGCCTCCTCGGCCGTTGACGACTACCCGCTCCCGAGAGTCGCCGCCGCCCACCGCAGTCTCGTCCTGCTGTCGCCGTTGCTGGCGGCCTGGACCGCAGACCGCTCGCATGCCCTCCGAGGCTTCCTCCGCGCCCACGAACCGGTTCGGCGGCGGCCAGCCGCTTTGTTCCTGGCCCTCTGGCCGCTGTTCGCGGCCGCCGCACTCGCGCAACTCGTCGCTCTCGGGGCGGCTCGCGTCGTACCGTGGGATCCCCAGGCCGTCGGGATGACCGTCACCACCCTGGTCGCCCTACTGGCGAGCTTCGTGCTCGGTGCGGCAGCCGGCCAGGCGTTTCCCCGGGTCATCGCCCTCTCGGCGCCCGCCGTCGCGCTGTTCCTCTGGCATGTGGTGCCGGCCGGCGTCAGCCCGTACTGGCTGAGGTACGCGAATTCAACGTTCGTCACCTGCTGCACCCCGGAACAGCAACTCTCGACGCTGGTCTACCGGGCGTCGATCGGCGTCGCCGCCGTCTGGGCCCTGGGCGTTCTCATCCTGCTGGCGACCCGGCTCAAGGGCCGCCCGTTCAGTCTCGGCCTCGGCGTGGTGGTGGCGGTCGGCGTGGCTGCGGGTAGCGCACTCGTCGAGTCACCCGCTGGTGCCCTGACCGTTCAGGTTCGAGCCGAGCAGCCGGTCTGCGCGACGGAGAAGATCACGGTCTGCGTCTGGCCCGAACACGCCGATCAACTACCGGCCGAGGTCAGACTGTTCACGGCTGTCCGGGCCAGCCTGGAGAAGGCCGGCCTGAACATGCCGGACGCCTACAGCGAGTCGCCACTCCACCCGACCGGTGCGCTGCGCATTGAGGCGGCCTCCTACGCGACTGACGCGGATCGCCGGTTCACCGTCGCCACGGCGCTGCTGCCGGACCCGCAACGATGCGTGGTCGGCAGCGCCGAGGACGCCAAGGTGCACGGGGTGTACAACGGCGCTCTGCGCTGGTTGAGCCGGAAGTCAGGAATGACCGAGGCGGAGATCCAGTCCCGGCTGGGCCCGATCGACCCCTCCGACTCGACCATGAGCTCGGTGTTCGCCCTGCCCCCCGACGAGCAAAGACAGTGGTATCTGAAGCAGCGAGCCCTGCTCGACGCGAAATGCGGCGGATGATCGGCAGGTCAGATCGATGACGAACTGGTTGAAGACGCGCCGGGCCAAGATGATCTTTCTGTGGATCGCCGGGATGGCGGTGCTGTCAGCCCTCCTCGGCCAACGTGTCGTGGAGCTTCCCGCCGTGTTGGGCGGGGGGTCGAGTTCCACCCCCTGGGCGATCTTCCTGCCGTTGCCCGTGGTGATCGCACTGGCCCACGGTCTCTCGTCCCGGGCACGTGCGGTGGAGGCGGCGTGTCACAGGTCGATCGGCCGCTGGGACGCCGCACTCGTCGCCGGTACGGTGATGCTCTCGGCGCTCGCGCTCGGAGCCGCTGCTGTGGCCACGGACGGCATGCCTGCCCTGGCCGTCCGCAATCTGATGTTGCTGTCCGGCACCGCAGCCGTGCTGACCGCGCTGCATTCGGCCGAAGCCGGTGCCGGCGCGATCGCGCTGGTCGTCGTGCTCACCAACTCCATCGGTCCGAGCGTGCGCGGCTCGGGCCACCTCCGCGTGATGCAGGCTCCCGCCGACGACTTGTGGTCCTGGCTGCTGGCGTCGGCAGCGCTGCTGGCGGCGATCGCGCTTCTCGTCCGGGATCCTCGACCGACGCGCCACGTCGGACGATGAACGAGTGCGGGGGCGGCCCGATGGGCCGCCCCCGCGCTCGCTGTCGCCATTGTCCTAGCGGCCGGACATGAGCTCCCGCATCAGGTTGGCGGTCTCGGTCGGGGTCTTGCCGACCTTGACGCCCACCGCCTCCAGCGCGGCCTTCTTGGCGTCGGCGGTGCCCGCCGAGCCCGAGATGATCGCGCCGGCGTGGCCCATGGTCTTGCCGGGCGGGGCGGTGAAGCCGGCGATGTAGCCGACCACCGGCTTGGTGACGTTGGCCTTGATGAACTCGGCCGCCCGCTCCTCGGCGTCGCCGCCGATCTCGCCGATCATGACGATCGCGTCGGTCTCCGGGTCCGCCTCGAAGGCGGCCAGGGCGTCGATGTGGGTGGTGCCGATGATCGGGTCACCGCCGATGCCGACGCAGGTGGAGAAGCCGATGTCGCGCAGCTCGTACATCATCTGGTAGGTCAGCGTGCCGCTCTTGCTGACCAGGCCGATCCGGCCGGAGCCGGTGATGTCGGCCGGGATGATGCCGGCGTTCGACGCGCCCGGCGAGGCGATGCCCGGGCAGTTCGGGCCGATGATCCGGGTCCGCTCGCCCTTGGACTTGTTGTACGCCCAGAACGCGGCGGTGTCGTGCACCGGCACGCCCTCGGTGATCACCACGGCCAGGTCGATGCCGGCGTCGATCGCCTCGACCACGGCGGCCTTGGTGAACTGCGGCGGTACGAAGATGACAGTGACGTCCGCGCCGGTCTCCTTCATCGCGTCCGCGACGGAGGCGAAGACGGGCAGCTCGGTGCCGTCGAAGTCGACTGTGGTGCCGGCCTTGCGCGGGTTCACGCCGCCGACCACGTTGGTGCCGGCGGCGAGCATCCGCCGGGTGTGCTTGGAACCCTCGGAACCGGTCATCCCCTGCACGATGACCTTGGAGTCCTTGGTCAGCCAGATAGCCATTGTCAGACCCCCGCAGCTGCCAGCTCGGCGGCCCGCTCGGCCGCGCCGTCCATGGTGTCGACCCGCTGGATCAGCGGGTTGGCCGCGCCGTCGAGGATCGCCCGGCCGGCCTCGGCGTTGTTGCCGTCGAGGCGCACGACGAGCGGCTTGGTGGCCTTCTCGCCGCGCTGCTCCAGCAGCGCCAGCGCCTGCACGATGCCGTTGGCGACGGCGTCGCAGGCGGTGATGCCGCCGAAGACGTTGACGAAGACGCTCTTGACCGACGGGTCGGACAGCACGATCTCCAGCCCGTTCGCCATCACCTCGGCGCTCGCGCCGCCGCCGATGTCGAGGAAGTTGGCCGGCTTGACGCCGCCGTGCCGCTCGCCCGCGTACGCGACCACGTCGAGCGTGGACATGACCAGGCCCGCGCCGTTGCCGATGATGCCGACCTCGCCGTCGAGCTTGACGTAGTTGAGGTCCTTGGCCTTGGCGGCCTGCTCCAGCGGGTCCACCGACGCCTGGTCGACAAGGGCCTCGTGGTCCGGGTGCCGGAACGCGGCGTTCTCGTCCAGCGTGACCTTGGCGTCCAGGAGCAGCAGCTTGCCGTCCTTGGTGGTGGCCAGCGGGTTCACTTCGACGAGCGTGGCGTCCTCGGCCACGAACGCCTGCCACAGCTTGACCGCCACCTCGACCACCTGGTCGGCGATCTCGGCCGGGAAGCCGGCCGCGGTGACGATCTCCCGCGCCTTGGCCTCGTCCACGCCGGTGTTGGCGTCGATGGGCGCCTTCACGACCCGCTCCGGGGTCTCGGCCGCGACCTGCTCGATGTCCATACCGCCGGCCACGCTGGCGATGCAGAGGAAGGTGCGGTTCGCCCGGTCGAGCAGATACGAGAAGTAGTACTCCTCGGCCACGTCCGCGGTCACGGTGATCATGACCTTGTGGACGGTGTGACCCTTGATGTCCATGCCGAGGATGTCGGTGGCCCGGGCCACCGTCTCCTCCGCGCCCTCGGCCAGCTTCACGCCGCCGGCCTTGCCGCGGCCACCGACCTTCACCTGCGCCTTGACGACCACCCGGCCGCCGAGGCGTTCGGCGATCGCGCGGGCCTCCTCCGGGGTAGTGGCGACGCCGCCGGCGAGCACGGGCAAGCCGTGCCGCTCGAACAGGTCCCGCCCCTGGTACTCGTACAGGTCCACGATTGCGCGTCCCGTCCCGTCTCCGCGGCGCGCCGTCGCGCCGCCACCAGCTTCGGAAAATCAGTTTGACGCCTGTCATCAGATGAGACAGGCCATTTGCCGCAGCCTAACGAGATGGGAACGGGCGGCAACCGAGCGGGTGCGCGGTGTGCGGTAATGCACAGGCCGGGCCCGGCCGGTCCGGTCACCGCCGCGCCAGCGCGGGCGGGCGTCAGCCGTACGGGGGATGTCCGGACCGGGGCGTAACCGCCCGTCGGGGGCGTCGTTGAGTGTGATGTCGGCGTGCTGGTGAAGCGCGACGACGGGAGCGGCCGATGCCCTGTCGGTCGAGGGGTGGCGGCGGGGCATCGTGCATAGAGGGGCCGGGCGTGTGAGGGGTGCGTCCGGCCCCTCCCCCGTGCCCGGAGCCGGGAACGCGGGGGCCGCGGACCGGCGGGTCAGCCGACCGGCTGGGCGACGTTCTCCCGCACCCACCCGACAATCGACCCGGTGGTCGCACCCGGGGTGAAGATCTTCGCGACGCCGAGCCGCTCCAGCTCCGGGATGTCGGCCTCGGGGATGATGCCGCCGCCGAACACCACGATGTCGGTGGCGTCGCGCTCGGCGAGCAGCTCCACGACGCGCTTGAACAGCGTCATGTGCGCGCCGGAGAGCACCGACAGGCCGACCGCGTCCGCGTCCTCCTGGATGGCGGTCTCGACGATCTGCTCGGGCGTCTGGTGCAGGCCGGTGTAGATGACCTCCATGCCCGCGTCACGCAGGGCGCGGGCGACCACCTTCGCCCCCCGGTCGTGGCCGTCCAGGCCGGGCTTCGCGACGACGACCCGGATACGAGAGCTCATCTGCGCACACCTTTCACCGGCACTCCTGACCTGAACGAACGGTAACCCGCCCGGACGGGAGGCGGGAAGCCGGGCCTGATCCGTCCCACAACCGGTCCCGCCCCTCTACTGCCCGAGCCCGCACGCGGAAAGCCGGACACCTCCGCCGTTCGGTCACTGTCCGCGACGAATGGGCAGTCGGCAGGCCATCCGACCGGCGGCACGAGATATAACAAGGCCGGATAGATTTGGACATAACGAATCGGCATTTCGGCGCTTCGGCTTGTGACAGGAGTGGCGGTTGGCTAACGTGTCCACGGTTGTCATCAAGTCCACGGACGGGTGACGACGCGACACCGGAGATTCAACCGAGCTTCACCGAGCGGTCCGGAGTCGCATCGGATCCCCGACAACGGAGGGTGTGCGTGCGCCAGCGCCTGTCGTCTGAGCCCGATCGATATCGCGGCCGCCGCCGCGTACCCACCCCCCCGCGGAGCCGCTACGCCGCGGTGGTCACCACCGCGTTCGTCGGTGCCGGCATCGTCGCCATCGGCGCGAACGCCCTCCCCGACGCCAAGAGCGTCAACCCGTCGGTCCTCGACGAGCTGCGGCAGGCCTCGGTCGCCAGCCAGGACGCCGCCGACCGTGGCAAGAGCGCGGACACCGCCTCCCGCTCCGACCGCTCCGACAGCAAGGCCGCCGAGCAGGACCCCTGGCTCCTGCCTCTGCACGGCTACGACTTCAAGTCCCCCTACGGCATGCGCTGGGGCAAGCTGCACACCGGCGTCGACCTGGTCGCCCCGGAGGGCACGCCCTACAAGGCGATCCACGCCGGAACCGTCACCAAGGCCGGCTGGTTCGGCGGCTACGGCTACGCCGTCATCGTCGAGCACGCCGACGGCAGCGAGGCCATCTACGGCCACTCCTCCGCCGTGACGGTCAAGGAAGGCCAGGAGGTGAAGGCCGGCGACCAGCTCGGCCTGGTCGGCAACACCGGCCACTCCTACGGCTCCCACCTGCACCTCGAGATCCATGTCAAGGGCCAGCCACAGGACCCGGTGGCATACCTGAAGGATCGCGGAGTGAACATTCAGCTCGAACTCGAAGAGTTCTACAGCGACGCAGCCGCTTCCTGACGCTCCGTAACGCCTCTTAACCGCCCGGACCGCACGGTCCGGGCGGTTTCGTCTGTGCCGATGTCTCCCACGTCACATCCGCGAGTGTGAGCGGGACCACGCCGGTCGAAGATCGTCTCTTCGACCGAACCGGTCGCGCGGCGGGAAACCGGACGCGCCGCGACGACCCGTGCCACCGCCTCCGCACCCCCGATACCCGCTGCGAGCTGCGCCGACACCAGTATTTCGAGGTCACGTGCCCCTCGAACCGATGAAGGATCCCGTGCAGCACAGCAGCCCCACCCCGGACAACGCTCCCGCCCGGCACCGGCGCCCCGCCCGGCGTGCCGTCTACGTGGTCACCGGCGCGGTGGCCCTGCTCGGCCTCGGCATCGGAGGCGTGGTCGTCACCACCGCCCCGTCCGACCCGACGCCGGCCGCCGTCGACCTCGGCGTAGCGGCCCGCGTCGACGACGCCGCCCGCGCCGACCGCTCGGCCCGTGAGCCGGTCACCCCGTCCGCCGTACCGGCCAGCCCGTCGCCGAGCCCGAGCGCGAGCGCGACCACCCCGGCACCGAAGAAGACGGCGGCCGCGAAGCCGAAGCCGAAGCCCAAGAAGACGACAGCGGCGAAGAAGCCGACCTGGGTCATCCCGATGAAGGGTGCCGCCGTCACGTCCTGCTACGGGCCCCGCTGGGGCACCCAGCACGCCGGCATCGACTTCGCCATGCCGGCCGGCACGCCGATCCACGCCGCCGCGGCGGGCACCGTGGTCAAGGCCGGTGACGTGGGCGACGGGTACGGCATCTCGGTCTTCATCGACCACCACAACGGCTACCTGACCCACTACGCCCACCAGAGCCGGCTCGCCGTCGGCGTGGGCGACAAGGTCACCGCCGGCCAGGTCATCGGCTACGAGGGCTCCACCGGCGACTCCACCGGCCCGCACCTGCACTTCGAGGTGCACCAGGGCGCGATGTGGAGCCAGATCGACCCGGCGCCGTTCCTGCGTGCCCGGGGCATCAGCGTGGCCTGCTGACGCGGGTGATCCATCGGCGTGGCCGAGCCGGAGACGGCTCGGCCACGCCTTCGTTTCGTCAGGGGGTCACCCGGGTGGCCGGGCTGTCCCCGGGCAGGCCCGACATGTCCGTCTCGACCGGCGGCACCGGAGTGGCGCCGAGGGCGCTGCCGTCGGTGGCGTACGCGGTGAGGGTGGCCGGCTGGTCCGGCGGTACCCGCGTGGTGCCCGCCTTCGACGCGTCGAGCGCGACGGCGACCGGAGGTGCGCCGCCGACCGTGACCGTGACCCGGGCCGCGTCCGGCGGGGCGATCACCCGCACCTGGCCGGTGGGCGGACGGGTGCCGTCGTCGGCCCGGATCCGCCAGCCGATCGGCCGCCGGTCGGCCCCCTCGGCCGGCAGCAGCAGCCGCAGGTCGGTCCCCCAGCCGGTGCGGTGGTCGCCGCGCATCGCGTACGCGATCACCCCGCCGCCTGCGGGCTGCACGGTGAGCAGCGCGGCAGGCCGGCCACCCTCGGTGCCCGACCACAGCACCCGTACCGTCGTCCCGGCCACCGGAAGGCGGCTGTCGAGGAGCGCCCATCCGGCGACGTCGCGCAGGTCGGCGTCGGCCATCGGCGTGCCTCGGGCGCCCCGCCGGGCGGCGGTGAGCAGGACGTCCATCTCCCGCCCGGTCGGGTCGATCCCGGCGTACGGGCCGCCGCCCAGACCGCCCTGGAAGAGCACATGGTTGTCGCCGCCGACCCGGACGACGGGTTCGTGCCGCAGCGGCCCGGGAGGCAGGACGGCGAACCCGGCCCCGCTGCCGTCTGCCCGCGCGATGTCCTCGTACTCCAGCGTTCCCCTCGTCGTGTACCGGGGGTCGCCACTGATCGTCACAGTCGAGCCCGGGGGCCCGACGACGACCGCGAACCCGCCCCCGTCCGGACCGGCCTGCATCAGCGTCATGACCGGGTCGTCGGCGGCCTCGCTGTGACCGGCGTAGCGCATCTGCGCGGCGTCGGCCCCGGCCGGGCCCGCGTACCAGACCAGCGTCTCCTTGGTGAGCAGGCCGAACCGCAGCGGCACCGCCACCAGTGCGACCCGGCGGCCCGGCCGGTCACTGCCGTAGAGCAGACGAATCCGGTCGCGATCCCCGACCTTCCAGAAGCCGTCCGCCTTCGAGCCGCCCAGTGCGGTGGGGCGGCCCATCGCCGGATCGGCGCTGATCCGCTCCCGTAACGTGTCCAGCCAGGCCCGGTCGCCGGCGAGCGCGCCCCGGGGCGGCGCGTCGAGCAGCGCCGCCGGGGCGGCGGCGACAGCGATGCCGGGCGCCCAGCCCGGGAGGGGCACCACGTTGGCCTGGACCCCGACGAGCGCGGCCACGACCGCTGCCACAGCCGCCCGGATCAGCCGGTTGCGCCGATGCCGTCGCTCGCGCCGGGCGAACCCCGGCCACGGGTCCTCGGGTACGCCGACACCGTGCGCGGCCTGGCACAGCGCGGGACCGAGCGTCGAACGGGCGAAGTTCTCGGTCATGCCGGATCCTCCTGGAGCCGTACCGGGGACGCAGGGGCGGGCGGGGCGAACTCGACCCGCAGCCGGGCCAGCCCGCGCGACGCCTGGCTCTTCACCGAGCCGACGGAGCAGCCGAGAACCCGAGCGGTGTCCGCCTCACTGAGGTCCTCGAAGTAGCGCAGCACCAGAACCGCCTGGGTCCTGGGCGGCAGCCGGCGCAGCGCGGTGAGCAGCAACCGTCGCTGCTCCACCTGCGCGTACTCGTCCGGCGTCAGTGTGGTGTCGGAGGCCAGCAGCGGCACCTCCAGCGGCCGACGCCGCCGTCGCCAGGAGATCGCCGTGTTGACCATCACCCGGCGTACGTAGACCTCGGGCGCATCCCGGCGCAGTACCCTTCCCCAGCGCCGATGGGTCTTCTCCAGCGCAGACTGCACCAGGTCCTCGGCCGTCCCCCGGTCGCCGGTCAGCAGGTAGGCCGCCCGGAGCAGCCTCACCCACTGTTCCTGTACGAACAGCCGGAACTGTTCGTCGTCCTCGTCGCGACTCACGCCACCTCCAGGTCGCATCCGTCTCGCGTCCACGAGCGGACGCAGAGGAAGACGCGAACGGAGACCTGCGGGGTTGAGTGCCGTCGGGCTACGAACGCCCAGCGCTCAGAGCTTGTCGATCGGGGCGTGCCGCAGCACCAGCCACATGGTCTGGTCGCCGAAGTCGATCTGCGCCCGGGCGCCCGGCCCGGCCCCCTCCACCGCCAGCACCCGGCCCAGGCCGTACCGCTGGTGGTTGACCCGGTCGCCGGCCGAGACCTTCGGGGCCTGCTTCAGCTCGCTGGCGGTGGCCAGGCGGCTCGCGTCCACGCCCAGCCGCTTGGCCAGCTCGGTCGCCTTGGGCGTGCCACCGGCGAAGCCGCCGCGGCCGAGCCGGTCCGCCCGGCCGCCGACGCCGCCGCCCCCGCCACCCCACGAGGTGTACGACCCCTCGGTGCGCTCCCAGCGGACCAGCTCCGGCGGCAGCTCCTCAAGGAACCGTGACGGCGGGTTGTACGCGGGCGCGCCCCAGGCCGACCGGGTCACCGCGCGGGACAGGTAGAGGCGCTGGCGGGCCCGGGTGATGCCCACGTACGCCAGCCGCCGCTCCTCCTCCAGCTCGCGCGTGTCGCCGAGCGAGCGCAGGTGCGGGAAGACGCCGTCCTCCAGGCCGGTCAGGAAGACCACCGGGAACTCCAGCCCCTTCGCGGTGTGCAGGGTCATGAGGGTGACCACGCCCTGATGGTCCGGGTCGTCGGACGGGATCTGGTCGGCGTCGGCGACGAGCGCCACCTGCTCCAGGAAACCGGCCAGGGTGGCCCGCTCGTCGTCGGCGCCGAGCGCCTCGATCCGCTCGGTGTACTCCCGGGCGACGCTCACCAGTTCCTGGAGGTTGTCCACCCGGCCGGCGTCCTGCGGGTCGAGGCTCTCCTCCAGCTCGGCCAGGTAGCCCGAGCGGGTCAGCACCGCCTCCAGCACCTCCTCCGGGGTGCCGGTGCCGGCCAGCTCCCGCGCCGCGTCGAGCAGCGCGACGAACTCGGCGATGCCGTTCGCCGCCCGGGTGGAGATGCCCGGCGCGTCCTTGGCCCGGCGCAGCGCGGCGCCGAAGGAGATGCGGTCCCGCGCGGCCAGCGCCTCCACGCACGCCTCGGCCCGCTCGCCGATGCCCCGGCGCGGGGTGTTGAGGATCCGGCGCAGGCTGACCGTGTCGTCGTCGTTCACCACGGCACGCAGGTAGGCGAGCGCGTCGCGGACCTCCTTGCGCTCGTAGAAGCGCACCCCGCCGACCACTTTGTAGGGCAGGCCGACCCGGATGAACACCTCCTCGAACACCCGGGACATGGCGTTCGTGCGGTAGAAGACCGCCACGTCGCCCGGGCGGGTCTCGCCGTCGTCGACCAGCCGGTCGATCTCCCGCGCCACCCAGTCGGCCTCGGCGTGCTCGGTGTCGGCGACGTACCCGACGATCTGCTCGCCGGACCCGGCGTCGCTCCACAGCCGCTTCGGCTTGCGGGAGGTGTTGCGGTCGATCACCGCGTTCGCGGCGTTGAGAATGGTCTGGGTGGAGCGGTAGTTCTGCTCCAGCAGGATCGTGCGGGCGTCGGTGAAGTCCCGCTCGAACTCCAGGATGTTGCGGATGGTCGCGCCCCGGAACGCGTAGATTGACTGGTCGGCGTCGCCGACCACGCACAGCTCGGCCGGCGGGATCCCCTCGGTCCCGGAGACCAGCTCCTTGATCAGCACGTACTGGGCGTGGTTGGTGTCCTGGTATTCGTCGACGAGCACGTGCCGGAACCGGCGCCGGTAGCTCTCCGCCACGTGCGGGTGCGACTGGAGCAGGTGCACCGTCGTCATGATCAGGTCGTCGAAGTCCAGCGCGTGTGCCTCGCGCAGCCGCCGCTGGTAGAGCGTGTACGCCTCGGCCAGCGCCCGCTCGTTGGGCCCCTTGGCCCGGCCGGCGAACTCCTCCGGGTCGACCAGCTCGTTCTTCAGGTTCGACACCTGTGCGGCCAGACCCCGGGCCGGGTAGCGCTTCGGGTCCAGATCCAGCTCGCGGGCGACCATCTGCATCAACCGGCGCGAGTCGTCCGCGTCGTAGATCGAGAACGTCGACTTCAGGCCGGCGTGCTCGTGCTCGGCCCGCAGGATGCGTACGCAGGCCGAGTGGAACGTCGAGACCCACATGAGCCGGGCACGCGGGCCGACCAGCGCGGCCACCCGCTCCTTCATCTCACCGGCGGCCTTGTTCGTGAACGTGATCGCGATGATCTCGCCGGGATGCGCGTCGCGGGCGGCGAGCAGGTAGGCGATCCGGTTGGTGAGCACCCGGGTCTTGCCGGAGCCGGCACCGGCCACGATCAGCAGCGGAGAGCCGGCGTGGGTCACGGCGTCCCGCTGAGGGCCGTTCAGGCCGTCGAGGAGGGCGCCCGGGTCCGGCCCGGGGCCCCCGGGACGGCGCGACGGGGTCGGCCGGGACTCCGGCGCGGGTGGGGACGCGGGAATGTCGAAGAGAGGATGCATCGCAGCCCGAGTCTATGCCGCCCGGCGGACACTTCCCCGCCCGCGCCGCCGGTCGGCGCACACCGGCACGTCTCACCTGTTGGTGCGTCTTCTTGCGCGCCCGCCCGGGTGGTCGGCATACTCGACGCGTGTTCGATCAGCGCTTCTCCTTTTACTACGGCACCGGGAGTCCGGCAGCCGTGGGTCGCGCCTGATCACTGACCTACGAAACGCCCCGGGCTCCCCAGAGCCCGGGGCGTTTTTCGTTCCGGGATCCGGGTACCGGGCCCGAGCCCCGAGAGGGACGACGATGATGACTGACGTGGTGGAGCCCAGCGGCAGCCTGGCGCGGCACGACCGGCCGGCCGGCGGCGACCCGACCGGGGCCGCCGCGGCCCGGACCGGCACCGACGACACGGCGGCGGCGGAACGGATCGGCGAGATCCGGCGGCGGATCGACGAGATCGACCGTACGCTCATCGCGCTCTGGCAGGAGCGGGCCGCGCTCTCCCAGGAGGTCGGCGCGACCCGGATGGCGTCCGGCGGCACCCGGCTGGTGCTCTCCCGCGAGCGGGAGATCCTGGAGCGGTTCCGGGCCGAGCTCGGCGCCGACGGCACGCAGCTCGCGCTCCTGCTGCTGCGCGCCGGCCGCGGCCCGCTGTGACGGCCGCGCGGACGCCGTGACGGCCGTGGAGACGACGAACCGCCTGCCGGCGTCGAGTTGACGCCGGCAGGCGGTCCGGAACGGATCAGGCCACCTCGTGGGTGACGACGATCTCCCGCTTCTCCGCGAAGTGGCAGGCGCTCGGGTGGTCCGAGCCCGGCCGGATCTCCAGCAGCGGCACCTCCTGGGCGCAGACGTCCTGCGCCTTCCAGCACCGCGTGCGGAACCGGCAGCCCGAGGGCGGGCTGACCGGCGACGGCACGTCGCCCTGGAGCCGGATGATCGCCTTGCTCTCCCGCACGGTCGGGTCCGGCACCGGCACCGCCGACAGCAGAGCCTGGGTGTACGGGTGGGTCGGCCGCTCGTAGATCTCGTCCTCGGTGCCGATCTCCACCATCTTGCCCAGGTACATCACGGCGACCCGGTCGGACAGGTGCCGCACCACGGACAGGTCGTGGGCGATGAAGACGTACGACAACCCGAACTCGGCCTGGAGCTTCTCCAGCAGGTTCATCACCTGGGCCTGGATCGAGACGTCCAGGGCCGACACCGGCTCGTCGCAGACGATCACCTCGGGCCGCAGCGCCAGCGCCCGGGCGATGCCGATGCGCTGCCGCTGACCGCCGGAGAACTGGTGCGGGTACCTGTTGATGTGCTCCGGGTTGAGGCCGACCAGGTCGAGCAGCTCCTTGACCTTGCTGCGCCGGCTGCCGCGCGGGGCCACCTCGGGGTGGATCTCGAACGGCTCGCCGATCAGGTCACCCACTGTCATCCGGGGATTCAGCGAGGTGTACGGGTCCTGCATCACGAGCTGGATCTGCCGGCGCAGTCGCCGCAGCGCGCCGCCGGAGAGCTTCGAGATGTCCTGGCCCTTGTAGAGGACCTGACCGGAGGTCGGCTTCTCCAGGTTCATCAGCACCCGGGCGAGCGTCGACTTGCCGCAGCCGGACTCGCCGACCACGCCGAGCGTCTCGCCGGCCTTGAGTTCGAAGGAGACGCCGTCGACGGCCTTGACCTGGCCGATGGTCTTCTTGAACACCACGCCCCGGGTCACCGGGTAGTGCTTGACCAGGTCACGAACCTCGATGATGTTCTCAGTCACGGTTCACCAGCTCCTCGGCGAAGTGGCAGGCGCTGGCCCGGCCGTTGCCCAGTTGCAGCAGCGGCGGGACCTTCTCCCGGCACACCGGCTGCGCCATCGGGCAACGCGGGTTGAACGCGCAGCCCGGCGGAATGTTCATCAGGTTCGGCGGGAGGCCCTTGATGGTGCGGAGCTCCTGGCCCTTCTCGTCCATCCGGGGGATCGAGTTGAGCAGGCCCAGCGTGTACGGGTGCGCCGGCTTGCGGTACAGCTCGTAGACGTCGGCTTCCTCGACGATCCGGCCGGCGTACATGACCGCGATCCGGTCCGCGACGTCGGCGACCACGCCGAGGTCGTGGGTGATCAGGATCATGCCCATCTGCCGCTCGCGCTGCAGTTCGCCGAGCAGGTCCATGATCTGGGCCTGCACCGTCACGTCCAGCGCGGTGGTCGGCTCGTCGGCGATCAGCACCTCGGGGTCCAGCGCCAGCGACATGGCGATCATGGCGCGCTGCCGCATACCGCCGGAGAACTGGTGCGGGTAGTTGCTGAACCGGCCCTTGGCGTTGGGGATCTTCACCTGGTCGAGCATCTCGATCGCGCGCTTCTTGGCGTCCGAGCGGCTCATGCCGCGCCGGACGCGGAACTGCTCGGCGATCTGGAAGCCGACCGTGAAAACCGGGTTGAGGGCGGAGAGCGAGTCCTGGAAGATCATGGCGATGCCCTCGCCACGGATCCGTCGCCGCTGCTCGGCGGACTGCTTGAGCATGTCCTTGCCGTGGAAGCGGACCTCGCCGCCGGTGACGAACCCGGGCGGGGTGTCCAGGATGCCCATGATGGTCTGCGCGGTGACGCTCTTGCCGGAGCCGGACTCGCCGAGCACGGCGAGGGTCTCCCCCGCGTCGACGTGGTACGTGACTCCGTTGATGACCTTGGCGACGCCGTCCCGGGTGCGGAACTCCACCCGAAGGTCGTCGACCTCGAGCAGGCGGCCCGAGGGGCGGCCGGATCCGTCGGCGCCCGGCGCGGACTGCTCGGACACGAGAATGTCGGACAACTCAGTTCCCCTATCGGAGCTTCGGGTCGAGGGCCTCGCGGACCGCCTCGCCGAGCATGACGAAGCTCAGCACGGCGGTGACGAGGAACGCGGCGGGGAAGAACAGCAGGAACGGCGAGACCCGGATGTAGTTCTGCGCCTCGCTGATCATGATGCCCCAGGAAACCACCGGGTTCTTCAGGCCGATGCCGAGGAACGAGAGCGTGGCCTCCGCGCCGATGAACGAGCCCACCAGGATCGTGCCGTAGACCAGCAGCGGCGCCAGGCAGTTCGGCAGCAGGTGCTTGAGGATGATCCGGCCGGTGCTCGCGCCCAGGGCACGGGCCGCGACGATGTAGTCGGCCTCCTTGGTGGAGAGCACCGAGGAGCGCATCAGCCGCATCACCACCGGCCAGGTCAGCACGCTCAGGGACAGGATCACCAGGCCCATGATCGTCCACTCGCCGTTGTCGGTGCCGGACCCGTTGAACGTGGTCAGGATGACGATCGAGCCGAGCACGAACGGCAGGCCGAAGAAGATGTCCGCGATCCGGGACAGCACCGCGTCCACCCAGCCGCCGCGGTAGCCGGCGATGATGCCCATGGCGCCACCGACGAACAGCGTCAGGAGGGTGGAGACCACAGCGACCACGATCGAGGCGCGGGCGCCGTAGATGACCCGGGCGTAGACGTCGCGGCCCTGCACGTCGTAGCCGAACCAGGCGGAGGAGGACGGCTCGACCCGGCTGCGCTCCAGCGCGCCGTTCACCGCGTCGCCGGAGGTGAACAGCGACGGGACGGCGGCCATCAGGATGAACAGCAGGATGAACGTCGCCGAGATCCAGAACAGCGGCTTGCGACGCAGGTCGATCCAGGCGTCGCCGAGCAGGCCACGGGGCTTCTGCTGCTTGGCGCTCTCGGGCAGACCGGCGTCGGTGGGTGCGCCCGACCCGGCCTCGGTGGGCATGGTCGCGGGCGGCGTCGTCACGATCGACGCGGAACTCGGGTCACTCATGCCCGCACCTCGTTGCGCTCGGCGCGGGCGTGGTTACCCGCGCAGACTGCTGGGACGATTCGTTCGCTGCGGCGGTCACTCATAGCGGATCCTCGGGTCGAGGGCGGCGTAGAGCAGGTCGACCACCAGGTTCATGACGAGATAGACAAGCACCAACACCACCACGATCCCCACAACGGTAGCGCTCTCCTTCGTGACGATCGAGCGGAGCACCTGCCGGCCGATGCCGTTGATGCCGAAGATGCCCTCGGTCACGATCGCGCCACCCATCAGCGCACCGAGGTCGGTGCCGAGCAGGGTGACCACCGGGATGAGCGAGTTGCGCAGCAGGTGCACGCCGACCACGCGGCGCATGGGCAGGCCCTTGGCGATCGCGGTACGGACGTAGTCGGCACGCCGGTTCTCGGCGATGCTCGTCCGGGCCACCCGCGCCACGTACGCCATCGACGCGCTGCCGAGCACGAACCCGGGCACGATCAGTTCGCTGAACCGCATCTCGTTGGAGACGGTCGGGTTGATGATGCCCCACTTGACGCCGAGCAGCCACTGAAGCACGAAGCCGATGACGAAGACCGGCAGGGCGATCAGGAAGAGCGTGGAGACCAGGACCAGGTTGTCCAGGAAGCCGTTGCGCCGCAGACCGGTCAGGATGCCCGCACCGAGACCGATCACGGCCTCGATGGTGAGGGCGACCACCGCCAGCTTCAGGGTGTTCGGGTACGACGTGGCGATGATGTCGCTGATCTCGCGACCGCTGAACGTGATACCGAAGTCACCCTGCAGAAGGTTCTTCATGTAGCTGGCGTACTGCACCCAGATCGAGTCGTCGAGATGGTACTTCTCGACCATCATGGCCCGGTAGTTCGGCGGGCAACCGCGGTCGCCGCACTTGCCGGCGAAGGGGTCACCGGGCACTGACCAGACGAGCCAGTAGATCAGGAACGTCGTGCCGATGAACACCGGTACGAGTTGCAGCAGCCGTCTCAAGAGATAACGGCCCATGGGGTGGTCCTCCAGACAGGGAGCGCCGGGTAGGCCGGCGCGGCGGCGACAACGTGCGAGGGGTTCGTTGTACACCCCCTCGCGGAACGGCCCCGGGTCGGGCTCACCGGTAGGCGAGCCCGACCCGGGGTCAGACCGTTCGGATCAGAGCTCGACCGAGGTGATGTCGAGCTCACCGACGTTGGACAGCTCCAGCTTCTTGATCTTCTCCGAGTAGCCGGACTGCTGGCCACCGAAGTAGATCGGCATGGAGGGGACGTCCTGGTCGATCAGCTTGACGGCCTCAGCGAACTTCTTGTGGGCCTCCTCGATGCTGGGGGCCGCGGAGGCCTCCTTGGCGAGACGGTCCACCTCGGGGTTGCTGTACTTGCCGTCGTTGGAGGAACCACCGGTGACGTAGAGCGGGTTGATCCAGTTCTCGACGTCCGGGTAGTCCTGCTGCCAGCCGGCCCGGTAGGCGCCGGTCATCTTGTAGGCGTTGATGTTGGCGCGGAAGACCGCGAAGGTCGGCACGCCGACCGCGACCGCGTCGATGCCCAGGTTGGTCTTGATCTGCTGGGCGACGGCCTCCATCCACTCCTTGTGGCTAGCGTCCGCGTTGTACGACAGGGTCAGCTTGCCCTGGAAGCCACCGGCCTCGGTGAGGAGCTGCTTGGCCTGGGCCACGTCGAACTTGCAGGCGGTGCAGTTCTTCGGCTCGGCACCCGGGGTCAGCGGGTTGGCCCAGCTGTCGGCCGGCTTGCGGTTACCGAAGAAGATCTTGTCGGTGATCGACTGCCGGTCGATGGACAGCGAGATCGCCTTGCGCAGCTTCGGGTTCTGGAAGCGCTTGTCGTAGATCGGGAAGGCGATGATGCCGGTCGACGGGGTGGTCGTCGGCATGGCCCGCTCGCCCAGGTCGGTCTTCCACTTCTCACCGGCCAGCGCGGAGACCGGAACCTGCTGCTGGAAGTCCAGGTTGCCGGCGAGCAGGTCGTTGTACGCCGCCGTGTCGTCCTGGTAGATCTTGACGGTGACGTCCTTGATCTTCATCTTGTCGCGCAGGCTGTAGTCGTCGAAGCGGGTCAGCTTGATCTCGACGTCGTCCTGCCAGGAGACGAGCTTGACCGGGCCGTTACCGATCGGCTTCTTGCCGAAGTCAGCCGGGGTGGACGAGAAGAACGCGTCCGGCAGCGGCATGAAGGCGCTGTAGCCGAGCTTGGTCGGGAACACAGAGGTCGGCGCGGAGAGCGTGACCTCGAAGTTCCAGTCGTCGACGACCTTCAGGCCGGACATGTCCTTGGCCTTGGGCTCCGGAGCCTTCTGCGGGCCCTCCGGGCCGTCCGGGTCCTCGGTGTAGACGTCGTCGAAGCCCTGGATGTCGGAGAAGAAGGAGGCGTTCTGCGCGCCGTTCGGGCCGTACGCCGCCCAGTTCCAGGCCTTGACGAAGCTCTCGGCCTTGACGGTGGTGCCGTCGTGGAACTTGGTGTTCTGCTTGATCTTGATCTTGAAGACCTTCGAGTCGGTCGTGTCGATCGACTCGGCGAGCAGGTTCTGCGGCGCCCCACCGTTGTTGGGGTACTCGACCAGGCCGCTCCACACCCAGTCGATGACCTTGCCACCACCGGTCTCGGTGGTGTTCGCCGGAACCAGGGGGTTCTCCGGCTGGGTGCCGTCGATGACGATCGCGCCGTCCTTGCTGGCGCCGGCGTCGCCACCGTCGTTGTTCCCGCTGGAGCAGCCGGACGCGACGAGCGCGAATGCCGCGCCCACCGCGAGCGCGCCGCTCGCCCGCTTCGAGACTCTCATTCCGAGGGGCCTCCTCTTTCTAACCTGGTTCCGTCGTGAGTTTCACGCACGTCTTGGGGGGTGACACCACCGGCGGCCCGAACCGCAGGACACCGGTTTACCGCAGAGGAATTCGGGACACCCCAGGGGTACCGATCCGCCGGGCGCCACACCCTGGACGAGGCACCGCGCAGGGTCGGCGACCACGCGGCGGCGCGAAAGACGGCGTCACGTGTTCGACGGGCCCGACGAAGTGCCTCACACCGGGGGGTGAGGTGCTGCCACTGTGACACCAACCGGCCCTTTCCGTGAAGGTGCCGTTATCAAGCCGTTAGTTGGTCGCCACGTTGCCGATACTTGAGAAAAGATCACAAAGTGTGCGGACGATAGGGCCCTGAACAGGCAGAACGGGCAGCAAGAGGTCGACGGGTGTCCCTACGGCAGGGGAGCTGTGACGTTCGCCGCGCCGGCGCGGACGTTCCTGGTGGGCGTACGACTGTCGCGTTTTCTGTCCGTCCGGATGATGTCATGCCGACTGAGCGGTCGACACGACCACCCCGGGGTACGAGGCCGCCGAGGCCCCGCCCCCGGGCGGCAGCCGGTCCTAGACCAGCCGGCGGTCGGCGGCCCAGCGGGACAACTCGTACCGGTTCGACATCTGGAGCTTGCGCAACACGTTGGAGACGTGCGTCTCGACCGTCTTGATCGAGATGTACAGCTCCTTGGCGATCTCCTTGTACGCGTACCCCCGGGCGAGCAGCCGCAGCACCTCGCGCTCGCGGTTGGTGAGCTGGTCCAGCTCGGGGTCGGCCACCGGCGCGTCCGGCCGGGAGGCGAACGCGTCCAGCACGAACCCGGCCAGCCGCGGACTGAAAACCGCGTCGCCGTCGGCCACCCGGCGGATCGCGTCGGTCAGCTCCTCCGGCGAGATCGTCTTCGTGACGTACCCCCGCGCGCCGGCGCGGATCAGGCCGATCACGTCCTCGGCGGCGTCGGAGACGCTCAACGCCAGGAACCGCACCTGCGGGTGGGTACGCCGCATCGCCTCCAGCACCGCGCGGCCACCGCCGTCGGGCATGTGCACGTCGAGCAGCACCACGTCCGGCGCGGTGGCCGCGATCCGGGTCACCGCCTCGGCCACCGAGCTGGCCTCGCCGACCACATCCACCCGTGCGCCCAGCTCGGCGCGGACGCCGGCCCGGAACATCGCGTGGTCGTCGACGAGGAACACCCGCAGCGGCCCGCGCGGCGTCGTACCCTCGACCGGTTCCTGCTCGGACATGTCACCTGTCCCTTTCCGCCGTGGGGCCGGAGCCGCTGATCGGCAGGATCAGCCGGACCTCGGTCCCTTCCCCCGGCTCGGACCGGATCTCCGCCCGGCCGCCGTGCCGCTTCATCCGTCCGATGATCGAGCCCCGGACGCCGTGCCGGTGATTCTCCACGGTATCCGGGTCGAAGCCCTTGCCCCGGTCCCGGACGAACACGCTCACCTGCTCCGGCTCCACCTCGGCGTACAGCGACACGGTCTGCACACCGGCGTGCCGGGCCGCGTTGACCAGAGCCTCCCGGGCGGCGGCCACTATCGCGCCCACCCGCTCGTCGGTCTCCCGGTCGCCGACCACCACCACCTCGACGGTGATGGCGAAGGTGTCCTCCACCTCGGCGGCGGCCTGCTCCAGCGCGGCCGCGAAGCGCTCGGTGGGCGACGCGGTCGGCTTGTAGAGCCAGTTGCGCAGCGAGCGCTCCTGACCCCGGGCCAGCCGCTGCACCGTCTTGACGTCGCTGGCGTTGCGCTGGATCAGGGCCAGCGTGTGCAGCACCTGGTCGTGCACCATCGCGGCCAGTTCGGCGCGCTCCTGCTCCCGGATGCGGCCCTCCCGCTCGGATCGCAGCTGGTTCCAGGTGCGCCAGAGCACCGGACCGGTGACCACGCCCACGCCGGCCAGCCCGACCAACGCGAAGATCACGCCGTTGAGCACCGCGTCGAAGTTCTGCGACGGCGAGTAGACGGCCGCCACGCCGATGATGCCGACCGCGACGAGCACGCCGCCGCCGATGAAGCGCAGCACGAACGCACGCCTGTCGCTCTCCTCCACCACCGCGCCCAGCCAGGGCACCGCGGAGTCGCCCCACTGCCGGCGGCGCTCCGGGGCGGCCTGGTGCCAGATGACGCCCGCGCCGACCGCGATGATCGCCACCAGCCAGCCGGCGGTGCCGGCCGCGCCCACCGAGTTGAACGCGACCACCTGGAGCAGCAGCACGCCGAGGCCGATCACCACGAACGGCAGCAGCTGGGCGAGGTCGCGGCGGGGCGGGGCGGCGGTGTCGCCGGGGCGGGGCGGGACCACCGCCCAGAAGGCGGCGTAGAGCAGCAGTCCGAGACCACTCAACCCGAGCAGCACCATGAACGCCACGCGGACCCGCAGCACCGGGATGCCCAGGTGCTCGGCGATGCCCGCGGCCACCCCGGCGGCCAGCCGGTGCTCGGTGGCCCGGTAGAGGCGCGGGGCGTGCGGTGCGGGGGTGCTGCTGATCGGAGACTCCCAGGTCGAGGCGGATGTGGCGGCAGCGCCGACGCTCAGATCGTCACACGGCGGCGACGCCCCGGACCACGGGGACGCCCCGGAGTTTCACCGGCCGCGGATCTCAGGGTGGGGTCAGGGTCGGGTCCGGAGGCTGTTCGGGCGGCCGGGGCAGCAGTATCGAAGCCATGAACGAGGACGCTGCCCGTCCGCCCCGCCCCTGGGCGGCAGCACAGGACGCCCCGCCGCCGCCCCCGCCGGGAGCGGCGCCCACCACCGACCAGGCGGCACCACCGCCCGGCGGCGGCACGCCGTTCGCCGGTCCGCCACCCGGTGGGTACGCCCCACCGCCCGGCGCCGCCGGCTTCACCACCCGGTACGGCCTGGTACGCCCTCGCCAGGGCCGCTACCTGGCCGGGGTGTGCGCCGCCATCGGCCGGGCCACGAACACCGACCCGGTGCTGTGGCGCGTGCTGCTGGCCGTGCTCGGCTTCTTCGGCGGCATCGGCATCATCGTGTACATCGCCGGCTGGCTCATCGTCCCCGGCGAGGGCGACACCGCCTCGCCGCTGGAGGCCATGCTCGGCCGGGGCCGGTCCAGCATGTCGCCGATCACGGTGATCGTGCTCAGCATCGTGGTGGCGCTCGGCTTCGCCTACGTCGTGACCGACGGGTTCCGGGCGATCCTCCTCGGCGCGGTGATCCTGATCGGCGGCGCGCTCCTGCTCAACCGCGACCAGCGCGGCCCGGCGCAGCGCCCGGCTCAGCCGGCGCCGCCGCACGGTCCCCCGCCGGGTCCGGTGCCGCCGGTGGCCTGGCCCGCACCGCAGGCCCCGGCGCCGGGTACATGGCCCGCGGCTCCCCCCGCGGCGCCGTGGACCGGCGCGCCCGCCGGGCCGGCCGTGCCGCCGGCACGCCCCGGCGTGGCGCCCGCCACCGGCCTGCCCGGCGCTGTCCTGCCCGCCACCCAACCGGAGCCCGGCTACCCGCCGGCCCGCCGCCCCGAGCCGGGGTACCCGCCCGCGCCCGAGCCCGGCCACCCGCCGGTGCCCGCCGCCGAGCCCGGCTACCCGACGCCGGGCGCCTCTGAGCCGGACAACCCCGTGACGTCCGGCGCGGAGCACGAGCCGGGCAACCCGGCGAGCTTCTCCGGGCCCGCGACCGGCTACCCGACGCTGCCCGCGCCGGGCTGGCCCGCCGCTGCGGGCACCCGGCCGGCCCCGGCCGAGCCGACGACCGTCTCGATGCGGCACGTGACCGGCGCGGTCGCCGACACCGCCTCCTGGCCCACATACGGCGGGAACCCGGCCTGGCCGGGCGCGCGGGACGCGGGCTCCCGGCTGGACGAGCCGGCCGCCGTGCCGCCGCCCGCGCCGGTGGGCGCGCCGCTGCCGCCCGGCGGCTACCGGCCGCCGTTCGCCCCGCACGGCCCCTACGCCGGATCACCGCCCGGCCCGCCCGTCCCGCCACCGGTCCGGCCGCCGCGGCCGCCGAAGCGGCCCAAAGAGCGCTCGGCGCTCGGCGCGGTCACGTTCTCGCTGATCTTCCTGGCGCTCGGCGTGGTGGCCATGCTCGACCTGCTCGACGTCTTCCCGGTCGGCGCCGCCGGCTACTTCGCCGCCGTGCTCGCGACCATCGGCCTCGGCCTGCTCGTCGGCACCTGGTTCGGCCGGGCCCGCTGGCTGATCGCGCTGGGCCTGGTGACCGCGGCGGCGCTCGGCATCGCCACCGTCGCCGAGTCCTACGACCGGGTACGCGGCATCGACGGCAACGTCACCTGGGCCCCGACCGACCTGCGCGACCTGGCGAGCCGGTACGAGAACAACCTCGGTGACGCGACGCTCGACCTGCGCGGTATCGACTTCGACAAGCAGGACGTCCAGGTGACAGTCGACGTGAACCTCGGCAACGCGACGGTGGTCGTACCGCCGAACGTCGACGTGACCACGGTGGCCGACGTGAACGCCGGTGACGCCACCGTCTTCGGCCGGCGCAGCGGCGGGCTCGGCGGTCGTCAGTGGGAGACCACCGACGCCGGCCCCGACGGTCCCGGTGGCGGCAAGCTACGCCTCTTCGTCCACGTGAACGCCGGCAAGCTGGAGGTGACCCGGTGAAGGCGCACCGTACCGACCTCGTGTCGCTCGCTTTCGGACTCCTCTTCCTCGGCCTGTCCGTCTGGTGGCTGCTGGCCCGGATCCTCGGCCTCGCCGTACCGCCGGTCGGCTGGTTCCTGGCCGGCGGGCTGGTGGTGATCGGACTGCTCGGGCTGATCGGCGCGCTGCGCTCGGGCCGCGCCCCGGAGCAGCCCGCCCCGCCGCCCGCACCGGAGGTCACCGTCGCCGCGCCGTACGGTTCCCCGGCCGGTGGCACGGCGACGGCCGGTGGCACGGCGACGACCGACGGCGCCGACGAATGGGCCACCGAGGCGACCACCGACCCCGCCGAGCCGGCCACCCGCGAACTGCCGCCGCTCGACGAACCGGCCGACGAACCGGTTCGGCAGCGCCGTACGCCGGAGGATCCGGCCTGACCGCGCCACTGCGGCGCCCTTCGGACGCGGCCTATGCTGGTCGGCGGAGATCTCGCCTCCGCCGGCCGGCCCGCGCCCCCGACTCGCCGGAGCCGCCGGTCGGGTCGCCGGAGCCGCCCCGTCCGTTCGCTATCTCGTCAGGAGCCCGTCCGACATGACCCAGTCCCCCGCCGTGCGCGTCACCGGTCCCTCCGGTGCGGTCCGCATCGGCGAGCGCGCCGCCCGCACGCTCGTCAGCGAGTTCGCCCGGCGTAACGACCCGAAGGCCGGCCTGCTGGTCGGTGCGACCCCGGAGTCCGCGGTGCTGGCCGCCGCGATCGAGGCGCTGCTCCCCGGCGACCGGCTGACTGTGGTGCCGGCGGAGGGCGCCGCCGTGGCGGCGCTGCGCGAACACGTCACGGCGCAGGGCCGCTGGGTCGCCGACCGGGTACGCGTGGCCGACACGCTCGCCGAGGCGGACGCCGCCGCGGTGGTGATCGTCGCCGAGCCGTTCACCGGCACCGCGGACGAGGCGCGCGCCGCCGTCGACGGGCTGGTGAAGTACCTCGCCGAGGGCGCGGTGCTGAGCGTCGCCGCGCCGCTGTTCCGCACCGAGGGCGCCGACGGCGAGCTGGACCGGCAGGGCGTGCTGCACGGCGTACGCACCGACCTGGTGCTGCGCAACACCCCGCCGGTACGCGTGCACCACCTGCGCTTCAGCCCGGCGCCGGTCGCGCTCGCGGCCTCGCTGTCCCCGGCGTACCGGCCGTCGAGCGTGCCGCTGACCCGGGGCATGCACATCGACTCGAACGGCGTGGCCGCCGCGGGCATCACGCTCGGCCTGGCCGCCCTGGCCCGGGCCGCGCGGCCGAAGTCGAAGCTCTGGCTGCTGCCGGCGCTGGCCGCCGCGCCGGTGGCCGCGTTCTTCCGGGACCCGGAGCGGGACGTGCCGGAGGACCCGTCGGCGGTGGTGGCCTCGGCGGACGGTCAGGTGCTGTCCGTGCAGCGCCTTCAGGACGAGCGCTTCGGTGACGGCGAGTGGCTGCGGATCGCGGTCTTCCTGTCGGTGCTGGACGTGCACGTCAACCGCGCCCCGGTGGCCGGCAAGGTGGTCGACTACTTCGTCGCCGACGGCGGGTTCGTCAACGCCATGAAGCCGGACGCCGAGCACAACGTGGCCGCGTACACGGTGCTGGACACCGACCACGGCACGGTGGTGGTCGCGCAGCGCACCGGGCTGATCGCCCGCCGGATCGTGCAGCGGGCGCCGGTCGGCTCGCTGCTGGCCCGGGGGGAGCGCTTCGGCCTGATCCGGTTCGGCTCGCGTACCGACGTCTACCTGCCGGCCGACGCCGCGGACCCGCTCGTCGGCCCGGGTGACAAGGTGGTCGGCGGCGCCACGGTGATCGCCCGCTGGCGCTGAGCGCCGCACACGAAGAAGGGGCGCCGCTCTCGCGGCGCCCCTTCTGTCGTTCTCGGGTCAGGCGGTACGGCGCTGGTGCAGCCAGAGCAGCGGGCCGCTGACCAGGTAGCCCACCACCACGAGGGCGAACGTGAGCCGGATGTCGACGAGCGCACCCACCACCGGGGCCAGCCAGAGCCACGGCGGCAGCCTCAGCAGCCGGGCGAGCTTGGCGTACGGGAAGCTGGACACCATGGCGAAGGCGAGCAGCGCCACGCCGGCCACCATGACCAGGCCGGGGACCGGCACGCCGATGGCCACGGTCAGGGCCAGCACTGCTGCCGCCATGGTGGTCGGCACGCCGCAGAAGAAGCGGCCGTCCTTCGGCGAGACGTTGAACCGGGCGAGCCGGATCGCCGCGCAGGCGGCGACGAGCGCACAGGAGACCGCGGCGGCCGCCGGGGGCGCCGAACCGGCCAGCGAGGCGTAGACCACTACCGGCGCGGCGAGGCCGAACGAGCACATGTCGGCGAGCGAGTCCATCTGCGCGCCGAACGGGCTGGCCACGCCGAGCTTGCGGGCCAGCGCACCGTCGAGGCCGTCGAACGCGACGCAGGCGATCAGGCAGATCGCGGCGATCTGCACGTCACCGCGCATGGCCAGGAAGATGGCCAGCATGCCGAGCATGAGGCTGCTCAGCGTGCACGCGTTGACGAGCGCGAACTTGGCCCGGCGGGCGGCGGTGCGCTCACCCGGCAGGAGCGGGATCGACATCGCCGAGGCCTCGTCGTCGACCGGGGCGGCCGGGGCGAGCGCCGGGCTGACCGGGCGTACCGCCTCGATCTCGGTGTCGAGCCGGCCGTAGCGCAGGCGCTGGCGATCGGCGTAGCGGTGGTCGGGGGTGACCCGGTCGGTCCCCGAGACGGCCATGCCGTCCCGGCGGCCCACTCGGACCAGCAGCACCTGGCGGGCGAACGTGCTGCTGCGGCGCAACCGGCCCGCCCAGCGACGCCCTGCGGGGCGCGGACTGTCAGTCGTACGACGCCGGCGCCATGGGGCTCTCGGCACGTTTCCTCCATCACCGGATCGGCTGGCCGCCCTTGGCGGGGCGGGTGTCCGGCTGTCTCGTGCCGGACCTTTCGGATCCGGCAGCCCTTTTGCGGAGTACACCATTGCACAGGGGACAGGGGCTTGGCGATAGCTGCCGGCGGTAGTTATATCTGGCGTAACCGCGCGAACCGCTCAATCATTCCCATCTCGGGCTTCATCGCCCGTTTTCGGTGTCAACCCTTGCTCCTGACTGTACCGGAGGTCACCAAGGGCGGCTCGGCGAGCGATTCAGCTCACCCTCCGGCCGGTGGCGCGGGCCGCCACGTCGGTCATCCGCAGGGCCGTGACCTGCTCCGGGGCGAACCAGGCCGCCCGCGCGGTCGAGCCACCGGCCAGCTCGGTCACCACCGCCTCGGTCGGCGCGTCCACGCGTACCCGGTAGATCACCCGGACGCCGTGCCAGTCCAGCGGGCGCCGCTCCGGACCGAGCGCGCCCGGGTTGTGCAGGTTGTCCACGGCGATCAGGTCGACCACCCGGCCCAGCTGCCCGGCCTCCTCGACCAGCTCGCGCAGCAGACCGGCGGCCGGCTGCTCACCGTGGTCGGTGCCGCCGCCGGGCAGGTGCCACTGACCCGCGCCCGGGTAGCCGTCGGCGATCATGGTGAGCAGCACCCGGCCGGCGGGGTCGGTGACCAGCCCGTACGCGGCGAAGCGCTGCCGTCGGTCGGCGGCCGGCCCGGCCGGGTCGACGGGCAGCCCCCGGGGCATGCCGGCCGGCAGTGGCGTCACCGGCAGGCCGAGCAGCTCGGCGGTGAACGGCATCAGCAGCCGGGCGGCGGCCTCCTCGGGCGTGAACCAGCCCACCTCGTCGGTGCCACCGGCCGGCTCGGGCCGCAGCCGCCCGCCCCGCGCCTCGACCTCGAAGATCAGCCGGTCGGTGTGCATCGCGACGGTCTCGGTGCGGAACGGGGTCACGTCGGCCACCGCGGCCCGGATCGCACCGGGCGCCACGGTCAGGCCGGTCTCCTCGGCGAACTCGCGTACCACGGTGTCGGCCGGGTGTTCCGCGTGCTCGACGCCGCCGCCGGGCAACTGCCACACCCCCGGGTACGGGCACCGCGCCGAGCCGCGCGCCAGCAACACCCGCCCCTCGGAGTCCCGCAGCACCCCGTAGGCCCCGATCCGCCGCCGCTGCTCCACAGCCCACCCCTCCCCCGCGCCCCACCCCGTCGATCATGAGGTTAGCGGTACCGAGGCGGACATCTCGCCCCGTCAACCTCATGATCGCCGGGGTGGGGGCCCGGAGGGGCCGGGGGTCAGAGGAGGTGGGCGGCCTGGACCGCTTCGGCCGTCACCTCGGTGAGGCGGTCGGTGGGGAGGGCGCCCAGTTCCTCGCGGCGGAACCAGCGGGCCTCGCAGGTGGAGCCGCCGATGTCGGCCACCGTGGGTGGCGCGGGCTGGTCGACGACCACCCGGTAGAACGCGCGTACGCCGTGCCAGTCGATCGGGTAGCCCTCCGGGCCGAGCGAGGCGGCGTCCCGGTGGCTGGCCACGCCGAGCAGCTCGACCAGGCGGCCGGTCTGGCCGGTCTCCTCGACGAGTTCCCGGATCAGCGCCGCGCCCGGCTGCTCGCCGTAGTCGGTGCCGCCACCGGGCAGGTGCCAGCAGCCGGCGCCCGGGTAGCCGTCGGAGACCCGGGTCAGCAGCACGCGCTCCTCCGGGTCGGTCACCACCGCGTACGCGGCGAAGCGCTGCGCCCGGTGCAACCCGTCCGGGCCGGGTACGGCGTAGAAGGAGGGGAACTCGGGCACCTCCTCCGGCACGATGTCGTCGGTGGAGGTGGGCAGGCCCAGGGCACGTGCGGTGAACGACCGCAGGGGCAGCTCCCGGGCCTCGTCGAGGGTGAACCAGCGGGCCAGGTCGGTCGGGCGGTCGACCCGCTCGGTGAGCGTCCCGCCGCGTACCGAGACGGTGTAGAGCAGCCGGTCGGTGTGGATCGTGATGTGCCGCTCGGGCAGCGCCCGCATGTCGGCGAGCACGTCCTGGAGACCGGCCACAGCCACCGAGAGCCCGGTCTCGGCAGCGGTCTCCCGTACGACTGTGTGTTTGGGGTCCTCACCGTGGTCGACCGCGCCTCCGGGGAGCGACCAGGTGCCGGGGGTGCCGGAGCGCTCCGATGCGCGGACCAGCAACACTCGGCCGTTTGAATCAGCACAAACTGCGTATGCCGCGATCCTGCGGAGCGGCTCCAGCGAGGTGGTCACGGGAGCAAATTCTCCCCGGAGCGGGTTACCGGGATCGAAAAGAGTCAGATTCCTGACTCTCGGCTGGCGTCTCAGGGACGGTTCAGGGTAGGCGTCCGGGCGGTCACCGAGGTCGCCCGCCACAGCGCGCGGGACCGTTGACACATGACCTTCCCGAACCCCTCCCAGGCCCCGTACAAGCAGCTCCGCCGACCGGTCAGCGACCGCATGATCGCCGGGGTGGCGAGCGGCCTCGGCCGCTACTTCGCCGCCGACCCCACGCTGATCCGGGTGATCTTCGCAGCCGCCACGGTGCTCACCGGCGGGCTCGCCGCGCTCGCGTACCCGATCATGTGGTTCCTGATGCCCGAGGAGCCGGCCGGCGCCCCCGCCTGGCCGCACCCGCCGGGCACCGCGCCGGGCTGGCCGCCGGTCCCGCCGACTACGCAGGCGCCGACTACGCCGCAGGTGCCACGGCCCGAGGCCGGACCGCAGGCGCGGCCGGACGCCGGACCGCAGACACCGCCGGCGGCCTGAGCCCCGTCACTCCCACTCGATGGTGCCCGGCGGCTTGCTCGTCACGTCCAGGACCACGCGGTTGACCTCGGCGACCTCGTTTGTGATCCGGGTGGAGATCCGGGCCACCACGTCGTAGGGCAGCCGCGACCAGTCGGCGGTCATCGCGTCCTCGCTGGAGACCGGGCGCAGCACCACCGGGTGACCGTAGGTGCGCCCGTCGCCCTGCACCCCGACGCTGCGCACGTCGGCCAGCAGCACCACCGGGAACTGCCAGACGCCCCGGTCCAGGCCGGCCGAGGTCAGCTCCTGCCGGGCGATCAGGTCGGCCTTGCGGAGCACGGCGAGACGCTCCTCGTCGACCGCGCCGATGATCCGGATGGCCAGGCCCGGGCCCGGGAACGGGTGCCGCCACACCATCGCCTCGGGCAGTCCCAGCTCCAGGCCGATCGTGCGGACCTCGTCCTTGAACAGCGTGCGCAGCGGCTCGACCAGCGAGAACTTCAGGTCCTCGGGCAGGCCGCCGACGTTGTGGTGGCTCTTGATGTTGGCGGTGCCGGTGCCGCCGCCGGACTCCACCACGTCCGGGTAGAGCGTGCCCTGCACCAGGTATTCCACGTCGCCGTGCGCGGCGATCTCCCGGGCGGCGGCCTCGAAGACCCGGATGAACTCCCGACCGATGATCTTGCGCTTCTGCTCCGGGTCGGTGACCCCGGCGAGCGCGCCGAGGAACCTTTCCCGGGCGTCGACCACCTTGAGCTTGATGCCGGTGGCGGCGACGTAGTCCTTCTCGACCTGCTCGGCCTCACCGGCGCGCAGCAGGCCGTGGTCCACGAACACGCAGGTGAGCTGGTCGCCCACGGCGCGGTGCACGAGCGCGGCGGCGACCGCCGAGTCGACGCCGCCGGAGAGACCGCAGATGACCTCCTTGTCGCCGATCTGCTCGCGGATCCGGGCGACCTGCTCGTCGATGATGTTCGACGGCGTCCACGTCGGTTCGATGCCGGCGATGTCGTACAGGAAGCGGGTGAGCATCTCCTGGCCGTGCGCGGTGTGCCCGACCTCGGGGTGGAACTGCACGCCGGCCCGGCGGCCGGCCACGTCCTCGAACGCGGCGACCGGCGCGCCCGCCGACTCGGCGGTGACGGTGAAGCCCTCCGGGGCCTCGGTGACGCAGTCGCCGTGGCTCATCCAGACCGGCAGGTCGGCGGGCAGGTCACGCAGCAGCACGCCGGGCTCGGTCAGGCGCGGGCGCAGCGGGGTGCCGCCGTACTCGCGGTTGCCGGTGCGCGCGACGGTGCCGCCGAGCGCCTGGGCCATGGCCTGGAAGCCGTAGCAGATGCCGAAGACCGGAACCCCGGCGTCGAACATCCCGGCGTCGATCTGCGGCGCGTCCGGAGCGTAGACGCTGGCCGGGCCGCCGGACAGGATGATCGCGGCCGGGTTCTTCGCCAGCATCTCGGACACCGGCATGGAATGCGGGACGATCTCCGAGTAGACCTTCGCCTCGCGGACACGGCGCGCGATGAGCTGGGCGTACTGGGCTCCGAAGTCCACCACGAGGACGGGGCGAGGCGTGCTCATGTGCGCAAAGCCTACCGACAGTCACGGGACCGCCGGACGCGCCCCGGCGATGTGGCGGGATGCATGTGTTAACAGGGGGCCCTTCCTCTACAGGAGGCGTTAAGAAGGGGCCCTTCCTTTCACCGCAGGGCGGCGGGGGCGTGGTCGGGGACGGCGGGGCGCCGCGGCGCGACCGGTGCCACCCGGGTGTACGCCGACCCGGGCGCCGGGCGCGGGTCCGCCTCGCCCTTGTTGGGCCAGTACGACATGGCCCGCTCGGCCTGCGCGGTGATCGTCAGCGACGGGTTGACGCCCAGGTTCGCCGAGACCGCCGCGCCGTCCACCACGTGCAGCCCCGGGTGGCCGTACACCCGGTGCCACGGGTCGACGACCCCCTCGTCCGGGGTGGCGCCGATCACCGCGCCGCCGAGGATGTGCGCGGTCACCGGGATGTTGAACGGCTCGGTGACCGCACCGCCGGGGGTGCCGCCGATCTCCTCGGCGAGCAGCCGGGCCGCCGTGTTGCCGGCCGGGATCCAGGTCGGGTTGGGCTCGCCGTGGCCGGGGCCGGAGACCAGCCGGCCCCTGCGGTAGCGGGTGGTCAGCGAGTTGTCGACCGACTGCATGACGAGCGCGATGACGGTGCGCTCGGACCAGCGGCGTACCGACAGCATCCGTGCCGCCAGCACGGGCTGCCGGACGATGCTGCCCAGCCAGCGCCGGACCCGGTGGGGACCGCCGTCGACGAGCAGCGACTGGAGCAGGCCCATCGCGTTGGAGCCCTTGCCGTAGCGGACCGGCTCGATGTGGGTCTGCGGGTCGGGGTGGAACGAGCTGGTGATCGCCACGCCCTCGGTGAAGTCGAGGCCGCGCCGGCGGGCCGAGCCGGGCGCCACCGAGGCGCCGAGGATGGCCTCGGAGTTGGTCCGGGTCAGCTCGCCCAGCCGGGGCGAGAGCGCCGGCAGCGCGCCGGTCGCCTTCATCTCGTGCAGCAGCCGCTGGGTGCCGAGCGCGCCGGCCGCGAAGACCACCTGGTCGGCGTGGATCACCTCGCGCCGCTTGCGCAGCCACGCGCCGGTGCGCTCGGTGTGCACCGCGTAGCCGCCGGCCGGGTCCGGGCGGACGGCGGTCACGGTGGTCAGCGGGTGCACCCGCACGCCGAGCCGTTCGGCCAGCCAGAGGTAGTTCTTCACCAGCGTGTTCTTGGCGCCGTGCCGGCAGCCGGTCATGCACGACCCGCAGTGGTTGCAGCCGGTGCGCTCCGGCCCGGCCCCGCCGAAGTACGGGTCGGCCACCCGCTCGCCGGGACGCCCGATGTGCACGCCGACCGGCGTCGGGTGGTAGGTGTGCGCCACCCCCATCCGCTCGGCCACCGCGCGGACGGCCTGGTCCGCGCGGGTGTCGATCGGATACGTGGTGACGCCGAGCATCCGCTTCGCCTGGTCGTAGTGGCGGGCCAGCTCGTCGCGCCAGTCGGTGATGTCCCGCCACTGCGGGTCGGTGTAGAACGCGTCCAGCGGCTCGTAGAGCGTGTTCGCGTAGACGAGTGACCCACCGCCGACCCCGGCGCCGGAGAGCACCAGCACGCCGCCCCCGGCCTTGCGGTCGGCCGAGCGCAGCAGCGTGATCCGCTGGAGCCCGAAGCAGCCGAGCCGGGGCGCCCAGAGGAACCGCCGCGCCCGCCAGGAGGTACGGGGGAACTCGTCGTCGGCGAAACGCCGCCCGGCCTCCAGGACCCCTACCGAGTAACCCTTCTCGGCCAGCCGCAGCGCGGTGACGCTGCCGCCGAACCCGGAACCGATGACGACCACGTCGTAGCGCATGGACGCATCATTACCGACCGGTAGCTATAGCGCCAACGAGGCTTTTTCGCACATCATGCAGAGCGCTCGATCGCCGGGATTCCCGCCGTTGCAACCCGTGGGCCCACCTGGCGCGTCGAATCCACGGGGAGGAACGAACGTGACGAGACGACGCCTGCTGGGCCTGGCCGTACTGGTGGCGGCGCTGCTGGTGGCCACCGGAGCGGTGGTGACCACCCGGCTCGTCGCGAACCGTCCCGCCGCACCGGTCGCCGGCCCGACCACCCCACCCCCGACCCCGGCCTCACCCACGCCCGTCCCGACGACCGCCAGCCCGACGCCGCCGCCCGGCGCCGACCTGAAGGGCCCGCTCAACCTGCTGCTCGTCGGCGTCGACACCCGGGTCAGCATCCCCGGCTGGGAACCGCACGCCGACGCCGTGCTGCTGCTGCACGTACCGGCCGGGCTGGACCGGGCGTACCTGTTCTCGCTCCCCCGGGACCTGGTGGTGGACATCCCCGCCTACCCGAAGGCCCGCTACCCGGGCGGCCGGACCAAGCTCACCCACGCGATGAGCTACGGCAGCCGGGTGCCGGGCGACAAGGGCAACCCCAGCACCGCCCAGGGGTACGAGCTGCTGCGCACCACCGTCTCCCGCTACACCGGCCTGCGCATCGACGCCGGCGCGGTGATCACGTTCGGCGGCTTCGACAAGCTGGTGGACACGCTCGGCGGCGTGGACCTCTACGTCGACCAGCGGGTCGAGTCCCGGCACCGCCGCCCGGACGGCACCATGCGGACCCTGAGCGGCGGCGGCTACACCGGGCCGCAGATGGTCTACGAGAAGGGCACCCGGCACCTGACCGGCTGGCAGGCGCTCGACTACGCGCGGCAGCGCTACACCGCGGGCGGCGACTACACCCGCCAGCGGCACCAGCAGCAACTGCTCCGGGCGCTGGCCCGCAAGATCCTCGACCAGGGCACGGCCCGCGATCCGCAGCGGGTCGAGCAGGTGGTGGCCGCGCTGGGCAGGACCCTGGTGTACGCCGGGGACGGCCGGAAACTGATCGACTTCGCGTACGCCCTGGGTGGCCTGCCGACGGACCGGCTCACGCTCGTCGTGCTGCCCGGCGCCGGGGTGGGCAGCGGCGGCGCGTACCGGGGCGAGCAGCTCAGGCCGCTCGGCCGCGACTTCCTCACCGCGCTGCGCGGCGGGCGGGCCGACGCGTTCCTGGCCGCCCACCCGTCGCTGCGCGTGCGGAACTGACGCCCTACAGCGGCTTCGGGGCGGGCGGACGCTCGGTGCCGTACAGCCACGGGTCGAAGACCTTGGCCAGCTTCTTGCCGGAGATCCGCTCGGCCAGCGCCACGAAGTCGGCGGTGGTGGCGTTGCCGTTCTTCCGCTCCGCCGCCCAGGTGCGCAGGACGGCGAAGAAAGCGACGTCGCCCACCGCCACCCGCAGCGCGTGCACTGTCATCCCGCCCCGGTCGTAGACCGAGCTGCTGAACAGGCCGGCCACTCCCGGCTTGCCCGGCGGCGTACGCCACACCGGCCCGCCGGCGTTCGCGTACTTCTGCTCGAACGTGCGCTGCACGGTGGTCGAGCCGACGTGCTCGGCCCACAGCCACTCGGCGTACGTGGCCAGCCCCTCGTTGAGCCAGATGTCCTGCCAGCGCTGGATCGACACGCTGTTGCCGTACCACTGGTGGGCCAGCTCGTGCGCGACCACGCCGGTGTTGTCGCCCCGCTGGAAGAAGCTCGCCGAGTAGACCGGCCGGCTCTGCGTCTCCAGCGCGTACCGGATGCGCTCGTCGGCGATCACCACGCCGCCGTACGCCTCGAACGGGTACGGCCCGAAGACGCTCTCCAGGTAGTCGGCGACCTCGACGGTGCGCGCGATGGACCGGTCCGGCGCGCCCTGCGCCACCTGGGTGGTGACCGCGCTGTAGACCGGCCGTCCCTTGTGCCGCGCGGTGGTGATCCGGAACTTCCCGATCGCCACCATGGTCAGGTAACTGGCCGTCGGCGCGGTCTCCGACCACTTCCAGGTGGTCCAGTCGCCGCTTGTCGTCCTCCCCTTCGGCACGCCGTTGGAGATCGCCGTCAGTCCCTTCGGGACGGTGATCTCCATGTCGTAGGTGGCCTTGTCCGACGGGTGGTCGTTGACCGGGAACCAGGTGCTCGCCGACTCCGGCTGCCCGAGCGCGATCGCCCCGTCGGCGGTGTGCAGCCAGCCGCCCTCGCCCAGCGACTCGGTGCGCAGCGCCTCCGGCCGCCCGTCGTACCGGATCTCGGCGGTGAACCCGTTGCCGGAGGTCAGCCCGACGGCCGGGGTGACCACCAGTTCGTCGGCGGTACGGCTGTGCCGGGCGGCGGCGCCGTCCACTGTCACCGACCGGACGGTCAGCCCGGCCAGGTCCAGGTTGAACGCGGACAGGTCGGCGGTCGCGGTGGCCCGAAGCGTGGTGGTGCCGCTCAGCTTGTCCGTCTCCGGGTCGTAACGCACCTTCACCGTGTAGTGCGCGACGTCGTACCCGCCGTTGCCGTAGCTCGGGAAGTACGGATCGCCGGCGCCGGCCCCGCCCGGCGCGAAGCTGCGCGAGGTCGCCGGCGCGGGGCCGGCCGGGGTCGCGGGACCCGGGTCCGGCTCGGCCGAACCGCAGCCGGCCACCAGCACCGTGCCGCAGACCAGCAACCCGAGCCGTCGTCGTGCGCCGCGCCGCGTCATCGCCTCGATCCCTCCCGGGGCCCGTTCGGCGGCCCCCGCCCACGGGCCGCTCCGACCGCGGCAGCCTACCCAGCGGCGGTCACGCGTTCGTCACGGCAGTCCCGGCGGCGTGCCACCGACCAGCCAGGCGTCGAGCAGCGCCCGCAACGGCCGCCCGGACGTGCGTTCGGCGTACCCGACGAAGTCGGCGGTGGTGACGTTGCCGTCGCGGTGCTGCGCCAGCCAGCCGCGCAGGACGCGGTAGAACGTCTCGTCACCGACCGCGCGGCGCAGCGCGTGCACCGCGAGCGCGCCCCGCTGGTAGACCGCGTCGCCGAACATCCCGGACCGGCCCGGGTCGACTGTGGGCTTCGACCAGTCGGTGTCCGCGTACCGTTCGGCGACGGTCTGCGCCACCGTCCGGCCGCCGTCGTGCTCGGCCCAGAGCCATTCGGCGTACGTGGCGAAGCCCTCGTTGAGCCAGATGTCGCTCCACCGGGCCACCGAGACGCTGTCGCCGAACCACTGGTGGGCCAGCTCGTGCGCGACCACTTCGGTGTTCGGGCGGTCGCCCCGGAAGAAGCCCGGCCCGTAGACCGGCCGGCTCTGCGTCTCCAGCGCGTACCGGATGCGCTCGTCGGCCACCACGATCCCGCCGTACGCCTCGAACGGGTACGGACCGAAGCGCTCGGCCAGGAAGTCGGCGATCTCGCCGGTGCGGGCCACCGACGCGGCGGCCGGCCCGTCCGCGGGCAGCGCCTCGGCGACGGCGGTGACCAGCGGCTTGCCCGCGTGCGTGCCGGTGCTGACCCGGTAGTCGCCGATCACCAGCGTGCTCAGGTAGCTGGCCATCGGCGCGCGCTCCGACCAGCGCCAGGTGGTCCAGCCGCCGGCGCTGGTGCGGCCCTGCGGCACGCCGTTCGCGAGCGCGGCGAGCCCGTCCGGCACGGTGACCGCGAAGTCGTAGGTGGCCTTGTCCGACGGGTGGTCGTTGACCGGGTACCAGGTGCTCGCCGACTCCGGCTGGCCGAGCGCTATCGCGCCGTCCGCTGTGGCGTGGAAGCCGCCGTCGCCGAGTTCGGCGTTCGGCAGCGGTTCCGGCACACCGCCGTACGTCACCTCGACAGTGAGCCGCTTCCCCGACGGCAGCCCGCGCGGCGGGGTGACGATCAGCTCGGCGCCGTCGTGGCGATGCTTCGCCGCCTCCCCGTCCACCCGGACCCGCTCGACGTCCAGCCCGGCCAGGTCGAGCTGGAACCGGGACAGCGCACGGGTGGTGGTGACGGTCAGCGTGGCCGTGCCGGTGAGCTTGTCGCCGGCCGGGTCGTAGCGCACGTCAAGCGCGTAGTGGCCGACGTCGTAGCCACCGTTGCCGGCCCCCGGCACGTACGGGTCACCGGCGTCCGCCGCGCCCGGCCGGAACCCGCCCTCGTCGCCGCCCCCGGTGCACCCGCTCAGCGCGAGCGCCGCCGCCAGCCCCGCCGCCCAGACCCGCCCGCGTCTCACCCGGCGAGCCTAGACGCGCGACGGCGCGGGCAGGGCCGGAACACGTCCGCGCCGCCGCCCGCGCCGCCGCGCGGTGCTCAGTGGTGCTCGGTGGTGCTCAGCGGTCGAGGACCAGCCCGACCTTCTGGAACTCCTTCAGGTCGCGGTAGCCGCACTTGGCCATCGCGCGGCGCAGGCCGCCGAAGAGGTTGAGCTGGCCGTCCGGCTCGTCGGCCGGGCCGAACAGCAGCTTCTCCATCGAGCCGAGCGGCTCGCCGGCCACCTCGAACGCGCCACGGGGCAGCGACGGGTGGCTGGCCGCGGAGTGCCACCAGGCACCGCCGGCCGGGGCCTCCTCGCAGAGCGACAGCGGCTCGCCGAGCATCACCGCGTCCGCGCCGCAGCCGAGCGCCTTGGCGATGTCGCCGGACGTCTGCATGTCGCCGTCGGCAATCAGGTGCACGTACCGGCCGCCGGTCTCGTCCAGGTAGTCGCGGCGGGCCGCCGCGGCGTCGGCGATGGCGGTGGCCATCGGTACCCGGATGCCGAGCACCGACTCGGTGGTCGACCAGTCGTCGCCGCCGATGCCCACGATCACGCCGGCCGCGCCGGTACGCATCAGGTGCAGCGCGGTCTTGTAGTCGGTGCAGCCGCCGACGACGACAGGCAGGTCCAGGTCGGCGATGAACTCCTTGAGGTTCAGCGGCTCGTCGGTGGTGGAGACGTGCTCGGCCGAGACGAGCGTGCCCTGGATGACCAGGATGTCCACCCCGGCGTCGAGGATCACCGGGGCCAGCGCCAGGGTGTGCTGCGGGGAGACCCGCACCGCCACCGTGCTGCCGCCCTCACGCAGCTCACGCACCCGCTCGGCGATCAGGTCGGGGCGGATCGGCTCGGCGTAGACCTCCTGGAGGCGCTTGGTCGCCCGCGCGTCCTCGCCGAGACCGGCCAGCTCCTCCAGGATCTTCGCCGGGTTCTCGTACCGGGTCCAGAGGCCCTCGACGTTCAGGACGCCGAGGCCGCCGAGCTGGCCGAGCCGGACCGCCGAGGCGGGGCTCATGGTCGCGTCCGAGGGGTGCGCGACGCACGGGATGCCGAACTGGTACGCGTCGAGCTGCCACCCGGTGGAGACGTCGTCGACGTCCCGGGTGCGGCGGCTCGGCACGATGGCGATGTCGTCCAGGTGGTAACCGCGCTGCGCGGTCTTGCCCAGCCCGATCTCGACCACGTCACGCATGGGGGACTCCAGGTGGTTTGGGGGTGGTGGGTCAGCGGGAGTGGTAGTTGGGCGCCTCGACGGTCATCTGGATGTCGTGCGGGTGGCTCTCCTTGAGCCCGGCCGCGGTGATCCGGATGAGCTGGCCACGCCGGTGCAGCTCCGGGATGCTCTCCGCGCCGACGTAGCCCATCGCGGCGCGCAGCCCGCCGGTGAGCTGGTGGGCGACGGCGGACAGCGGCCCCCGGTAGGGCACCTGGCCCTCGACGCCCTCCGGGACCAGCTTGTCCTCGGCGAGCACGTCCTGCTGGAAGTAGCGGTCCTTGGAGTAGGACTTGGCCTGGCCGCGCGACTGCATCGCGCCGAGCGAGCCCATCCCCCGGTACGCCTTGTACTGCTTGCCGTTGATGAAGATCAGCTCGCCGGGGCTCTCCTCGCAGCCCGCGAGCAGGCTGCCGAGCATCACCGTGTCGGCGCCGGCCACGAGCGCCTTGGCGATGTCGCCGGAGTATTGGATGCCGCCGTCGCCGATCACCGGCACGCCGGCCGGGCGGGCGGCGCGGGCCGCCTCCATGATCGCGGTGATCTGCGGTACGCCCACACCGGCCACGATCCGGGTGGTGCAGATGGCGCCCGGGCCGACGCCCACCTTCACACCGTCGGCGCCGGCCTCGACGAGCGCCTTCGCGCCCGCGTACGTGGCGATGTTGCCGCCCACGATGTCGATGCTCACGTCCCGCTTGAGCCGGGCCACCATCTCCAGCACGGCCCGCTGGTGGCCGTGCGCGGTGTCCACGATGACGACGTCCACGCCGGCGTCGACGAGCGCGCGGGCCCGCTTGTAGCCGTCCTCGCCCACGCCGACCGCGGCGGCGACCCGCAGCCGGCCCGCGTCGTCCTTGGTGGCGTTCGGGTACTGCTCGCTCTTGGTGAAGTCCTTCACCGTGATCAGGCCGCGCAGCTTGCCGCCCGCGTCCACGATCGGCAGCTTCTCGATCTTGTGCTGGCGCAGCAGGCCGAGCGCGTCGTCCTTGCTCACGCCGACCGGGGCGGTGATCAGCGGCGTACGGGTCATGATCTCGCGCACCGGCGTGGCCGGGTCGGAGACGAACCGCATGTCGCGGTTGGTGACGATGCCGACGAGCTGGCCCTCCCCGTCCACCACCGGGACGCCGGAGATGCGGTAGCGCCCGCAGAGCGCGTCGACCTCGCGCAGCGTGTCGTCCGGGCTGGCGGTCACCGGGTTGGTGATCATGCCGGACTCGGAACGCTTCACCAGGTCGACCTGGAGCGCCTGGTCGTCGACCGAGAGGTTGCGGTGCAGCACGCCGATGCCGCCCTGGCGGGCCATGGCGATGGCCATCCGCGCCTCGGTGACCGTGTCCATCGCGCTGGACAGCAGCGGCACGGTCAGCTCGATGTTGCGGGTGAGGCGGGTGCGGGTGTTGACGCGGCTGGGCACGACGTCCGACTCGCCCGGCTGGAGCAGCACGTCGTCGAAGGTCAGCCCGAGCGGCACCACCCGGGCCGAACCGGCCGGCAGCTCGGGCAGATGGCCACCCAGCTCCCCGCCGTCGGTGCCGGCCGGGATCTCGGTGCTGGGCGAATTCTCCACGATTGCTCCCCTGAGCTGGTCGAACGGGCTGCAGCGAGGCGGCGCGCGGGGGCACCGGCAGGCGCCTGGTGACGGCGCGTCGCCTCATCGTACCCACCTACCCGTCCCGGCCCGGGCAGCGGCGGGCCCCAGGGTAGGCCGGGCCACAGCACGGGCTGGGGGGGCTTTCCGGCGGCTCGGGGTCTACGGTGAGGGGGTGCACGACGAGCCCATCGACCCGTTCAACGGCGACCCGGCCGATCCGGCTGCCGGCCTGCACGATCCCGGCGACGACGACGCGCTCGACCCGCTGACCGAGGTCGAGCGCCAGGACGTGCTGGAGGATCTCGCCGATCTGGAGATCTACCAGGCGTTGCTCCAGCCGATCGGCGTGCGCGGCCTGGTGATCGAGTGCGAGGACTGCCGCGAGCCGCACTACTTCGACTGGGACCTGCTCCGCGGCAACCTGCGCCACCTGCTCAACTCGGGGCGTCCCCGGGTGCACGAGCCGGCCTACGACCCGGATCCGGATCACTACGTGAGCTGGGACTACGCCCGTGGCTACGCCGACGGCGTGCACGACACGCTCACCGAGGGCACCGACGAGTCCACCGAGGGCTGAGCGCCGCCGTCCGGGCGGTCAGGCCACCAGGCCGGCCCGGAAGCCGGCGGCCACGGCGTGCGCCCGGTCGCGCGCGCCGAGCTTGCGGAACAGCCGCCGGGCGTGCGTCTTGACCGTGTCCTCGGAGACGAACAGCTCCCGCCCGATCTCCGCGTTGCTCTTGCCCTCGGCCATGCCGAGCAGCACCTGAAGCTCCCGCTCGGTGAGCCCGATCGCGCTGCGCGGCGTCCGCGCCGGCCGCTGGGCCGCACCCGGCCGGGACGCGTCCGCGCCGTCGGCCGCCGCGGGGTCGTCCGGGTCCTCACCCCGTTGCACGGGCACCACGGTGGGCAGGCCCGCCGCGTCCACCGGCGCCGTCGCCGGCCAGCCGGGCCCACCCGGGGTACGCCCCGGCGCCGCCGACCGGGTCGGGCCGCCCACCGCCGCCGCGTCCCGGGCGGTGTCCGCCACCCGGTGCCTGTTGCTCCGGCCGGGGGCGGAGAGCAGCAGCAGCGCCTTTGCCACCGCGCTGGTCAGGTCGTGGTCGGCGTTCTGGATCAGACCCCGCGCTCCGGCGCTGATGGTGGCCGCCGCCGCCTCCGACTCCTCGGCGCCGAGCAGCAGCACCGCCGCCTGCGGGGCGCGAGCGAGCACCCGCCTGACGAAGCCGGCGCTGTCCGGGCGGGTCAGCGCGGTGTCGGCGAGCACCACGTCCACCGGACGCTCGGCGAGCCGCAACATCACCTCCGGGTCGGAGACGGCCGTCCGGACGACGCCGGACAGCCCGAGCCGCGCCGCCGCGGAGGTCAGATGCTGGGCCGCCAATGGTGTCCGAACGCACACAAGAACACTACGCACAGTGGTCTCCTCTCCGACTCAGAGCAGACCATGCGGAGGTGGGCTCGGGAGGGGGTTCCGGGCAATCATCCGAACTTTTCCGACAGATGGGGCATATGACGCCGACTGTCCGAGCTTTTCGATCACAGATGTGTGAGGCGCGGACCGCTCGGGTACCGAGGGGTTCATCCGGAACCGGCATCCCGCGCGGACCGCCGCCCGGTAGCTGGCCACGAACATTCTCCGCGGTGCCGCGCGGGAGGAGGGGTGCTGATGTCGAACGTACGTAGGCTGCCTGGACCGATCGACGAGCTCTGGGACTGGCAGCGGCTCGGGGCCTGCCGTGGCCGCGACAGCGCGCAGTTCTTCCACCCGGACGGCGAGCGCGGCTCCTCCCGGATGCGCCGCGAGATGGGCGCGAAGTCCGTCTGCCGCGCCTGCCCGGTACGCGCCGAGTGCGCCGCCCACGCGCTCTCCGTCCGCGAGCCGTACGGCGTCTGGGGCGGGTTCAGCGAGTCGGAGCGGCTGCGGCTGCTCGCGCTCGGCTGGGAGGACCTGGCCGACCGCCGCCAGACCAAGGTGGACATCCCCCGGCTGGAGGCTCGCCTCGGCCGGCCGCACAACACCGCCGTGCCGGACCAGCGCAAGGTCGCCTGACCCGGATCACGATCCCCGACGCCGCGCCCCGGACCCCGGGGCGCGGCGTCGTCTCGTCCCGCCCGCCTCAAACGCGTCTCACATATCAAGACACCCGTAGATCTTGGAGGATTCGGGCCCCTATGAGGGCCAATTGCTTCCAAGATCTCCTTCGGGGGTGGCGGTGGTGGTCAGGTGACGGTGACCTTGACGGTGTGCCAGCCGGTCGCGCCGTCCGGGGCGACCGGGGCGCGCTGCTCCGTCTGGGTCTCGCCCGTCGTGTCCGTCGCCCGCACCTGGAGCGTGTGCTCCCCCGGCGTCGCGTTCCACCGCCAGGACCACTGCACCCAGGTGTCCGCAGACACCGCCGGCGCCAGCGTCGCCTCCTGCCAGGGGCCGCCGTCCACGCGTACCTCGACGCGGCCGATGCCGCGGTGCTGCGCCCACGCCACACCGGCAACTGTCACCGGGCCGACCGCCGGGCGGCTGCGGGGCCGGGGCGTGTCGATCCGGGACTGCGTCTTGACCGGGCCCTGCGCGGACCAGCCGCGCGGCACCCAGTACGCGTCGAAGTCGGCGAAGCTGGTCAGCTCCAGCTCGGTCACCCACTTACAGGCCGAGACGTACCCGTAGAGGCCGGGCACCACCATCCGCACCGGGAAGCCGTGCTGGATCGGCAGCGGCTCGCCGTTCATGCCGACCGCGAGCAGCGCGTCCCGCCCGTCGCGCAGCACCGAGGTGGGCGTGCCGCAGGTCCAGCCGTCCACCGAGCGGCCCACCACCTGGTCCGCGCCGTCCTCCGGGCCGGCCTCGTCGAGCAGTTCCCTGATCGGTACGCCGAGCCAGCGCGCGTTGCCGATCAGGTCGCCGCCCACCTCGTTGGAGACGCAGGCGAGCGTCACGTACCGCTCCACCATCGGGCGGGCCAGCAGGTCGTCGAAGCTCAGCTCGATCGGGTTGCGCACCCGCCCGTGGACGCGCAGCCGCCAGGTGACCGGGTCGACCTGCGGCACCACGAGCGCCGTGTCGATCCGGTAGAACTCGCGGTTCGGCGTGACGTACGGCGCGAGCCGGGGCAGCGACAGGTCGGCTCCGGCCGGCACCTGCGGGGCGGGCGCGGCAGGGGCGGGCAGCGTCACCGCCTCCCGGGCCGCCGACACGCCGCGCCGGCCGGCCAGCCAGTGCCCGCCCAGCCCGGCCACCGCAGCCGCGCCGGTGAGCAGCCCGGCACCGCGCAGGAACCGCCGCCGCGACTCCGCGTCGTCGTCGTGCCGCACCGGCTCCCAGCCACCCGGGGTCCCCGCTTCGCGGGCGAGCGCGGCGACCGCCGGAGGCGGCGCGGACGGCGGCGTGGCGCGAGGTACAGGCACCCGGTCGCCCTCCGCCGGCTCGCCCCCGTCGCGTTCCGCCGGTCCGGTCCCGGCCCGGTCGCGACGCGCGGCGTCGGACCGGTCGCGTCCCGGTCGCTTCCGATCCGCCGGTTCGGCGCCCAGCGGACCGGCCACGAACGCCCAGAGGGTCAGCGCGCCCAGGCCGCCGCCGACCAGGGAGGGCAGCGCGTCGAACGCGTCCGCGCCGGCCCGGGTCAGCGCGGCGGCGGCGCCGAGCACGGCGAACGCGGCGATGCCGGCCAGGCCGGTCACCAGCCGCCGGGCCGCCGCCAGGCCGAGCAGCGCCCCGAACGCGGCGAGCAGCAGCGCCGTCCCGACCAGCAGGGCGATCTTGTCGTACGTGCCGAAGACGTCGATGGCGAACTGCTTGAGCGGCTCGGGCACCAGGTCGACGACGAGTCCGCCGACGGCGACGAGCGGAGCGGACCGGGGGCCGGTCAGGACCGCCACGGGTTCGGCGGCGCCGAGTGCCACCACTGCGGCGACGACACCGGCCGACGCCGCCCGGCGGCGGGAGAGGGTGCTCACGGCACCCAGTCTGATCGACCCGCCGGTGCGGCTGCCAATTCCGTCAGCGTTCCGTAAGGACATACGCGTCAGGGCACACCACCTGTCGGTGGTGTGCCCTGACGTCGGGGCGTACTGCTCGGGTCAGAAGCCCGGGCCGTGCTGGTGGCCGTGGCCGTGCGAGTGGCCGTGCCCACCGGCGGCCGGCTCCGGCTCGGCCGGCTTCTCCACCACGAGGCTCTCGGTGGTGAGCAGCAGGCCGGCGATCGAGGCGGCGTTGCTGACCGCGTTGCGGGTCACCTTCACCGGGTCGATGATGCCGGACTTGGCCAGGTCGACGTACTCGCCGGTGGCGGCGTCGAGGCCGTGGCCCCAGTCCTGGCCGACGACCTTCTGCACCACGACGTAGCCGTCGTGGCCGGCGTTCTGGGCGATCCAGCGCAGCGGCTCGACCAGCGACTTGCGCACGATCGAGACGCCGACCTTCTCGTCACCGGTGAAGCCCAGGTCGTCGTCGAGCGCCGGCAGGATCTGGGCCAGGGCGGCGCCGCCACCCGGGACCGTGCCCTCCTCGACCGCGGCCTTGGTCGCGGCGATGGCGTCCTCGATGCGGTGCTTGCGCTCCTTCATCTCGACCTCGGTGGCCGCGCCGACCTTGATCACGGCGATGCCGCCGGAGAGCTTCGCCAGCCGCTCGGCCAGCTTCTCCCGGTCCCACTCGGAGTCGGAGGCCTCGATCTCCTTGCGGATCTGCGCGACCCGGTCGGCGACCTCGGCGGCCTGGCCGCCACCGTCGACGACTGTGGTGTTCTCCTTGTCGACCACGACGCGCCGGGCGGTGCCGAGCACCTCCAGGCCGACCTGGTCGAGCTTGTAGCCCAGCTCCGGGGCGACCAGCTCGGCGCCGGTCAGGATCGCCATGTCCTGGAGCATCGCCTTGCGGCGGTCACCGAAGCCGGGGGCCTTGACCGCGCAGACCTTGACGGTCTTGCGCAGCGCGTTGACCACGAGCGTCGACAGGGCCTGGCCCTCGACGTCCTCGGCGACGATGAGCAGCGGCTTGTTGTTCTGGAGGACCTTCTCCAGCAGCGGCAGCAGCTCCTCGATCGCCGAGATCTTCTGGGTGGTGATCAGGATGTACGGGTCCTCCAGGACCGCCTCCTGCGCCTCCAGGTCGGTGACGAAGTTCGGGGAGATGAAGCCCTTGTCGAACTGGAGACCCTCGGTCACCTCCAGCTCGGTGGTGAGCGCGGAGCCCTCCTCGACGGTGATGACGCCGTCGCGGCCGACCTTCTCCATCGCCTCGGCGATCAGCTCGCCGATCGCGGCGTCCTGCGCGGAGACGGTGGCGACGTGCGCGATCGACTCCTTGCTGGAGACCTCGACGGCCTTGCCGAGCAGCGCCTCGGAGACCTTGGCGGCCGCCGCGTCGATGCCCCGCTTCAGACCGGTCGGGTTGGTGCCGGCGGCCACGTTGCGCAGGCCCTCGCGGACCATGGCCTGGGCCAGCACGGTGGCGGTGGTGGTCCCGTCGCCGGCGACGTCGTTGGTCTTGGTCGCCACCTCCTTGACCAGCTGCGCGCCGAGGTTCTCGTACGGGTTGGTGAGCTCGATCTCCTTGGCGATGGTCACGCCGTCGTTGGTGATCGTGGGCGCACCGAACTTCTTGTCCAGGACGACGTTGCGCCCGCGCGGGCCGAGGGTGACCTTCACCGCGTCCGCGAGGGCGTTGACACCGTGCTCGAGCAGGTGCCGGGCATCGTCCGAGAAGCTGAGGATCTTCGCCATCAGTATCCCTTCGAAGCGACGTTGCCCCGGCCCGGCGAGCCGGACCGGGGCAACGACACTGATCGGTTGCTTACTTCTCGATGACCGCGAGGACGTCGCGGGCGGAGAGCACCAGGTACTCCTCGCCGGCGTACTTGACCTCGGTGCCGCCGTACTTCGAGTAGAGGACGGTGTCGCCGACCTTCACGTCGATCGGCACGCGGTTGCCCTTGTCGTCGATCCGGCCCGGGCCGACAGCGCGGACGGTGCCCTCCTGCGGCTTCTCCTTGGCGGTGTCGGGGATCACGATGCCCGAGGCGGTGGTGGTCTCGGCCTCGTTCGCCTGGACCACGATGCGGTCCTCGAGCGGCTTGATCGCAACCTTGGTCGCGGTAGTCACGGGCATACCCTCCCGGGTACTTGGTGTCGTTGCCGGCCGGCATGCCGACCAGCGTCAATCTGCCACATGCCACCGGGCGGGGCCGTCGTCGCGGGTGCCGGTCCGCCTGGCGCTCAACCCCCGGGCACGAGGCTCGGGCGTTGGCACCCTCAGGGTGAGAGTGCTAATCGCAGGTTATTCCTCGGCTAGCACTCCGTCAAGGAGAGTGCCAACGCGTCGCCCTCCGTGTCGCGCCGGAACCGGCCCGGGAGAATGGGCGCGTGGATCTCGACCAGCTCGCCGTGCTGCGTACCCCCGAGGGGTCGGCGGCGCTCGCCGCGGCCGGGCGGGTGGCCGGCGGCGACCCGCTGGCGGCGGCGGCCGCGCTGCGCTCGGCCGGGATCCCGGGCGACCTCGCCGCCGCCGCGCTCACCCAGGCGGAGCTGCGCCGCCGGGCGGCGGGCAAGTTCGGCCCGGCCGCCGCCGGGATGTTCCTCACCCGGGCGGGACTGGAGCAGGCCACCCGCCGCGCGGTCGCCGACCGGCGGGCCGCGCGGCTGCGGGCCGCGGGCGTGACCACGCTCGCCGACCTGGGGTGCGGCCTGGGCGCCGACGCGCTCGCCGCGGGCCGCGCCGGCATCCGGGTGTACGCGGTGGAGGCCGATCCGCTGACTGCCGCGATGGCCGCCGCGAACGCCGAGGCGGCCGGGCTCGCCGGCCTGGTGACTGTCGAGTGCGGCGACGCCACGGCCTTCGACGTGACGGGTGTCGACGCCGTGTTCTGCGATCCGGCGCGGCGGCGGGCCGGCACCGGGCGGCGCGTGTTCGACCCGAACGCCTACTCGCCACCGTGGGACTTCGTCACCGGCCTGGCCGCGCGGGTGCCGCGCACAGTGGTCAAGGTGGCGCCCGGGCTGGACCACGCGCTGATCCCGGCCGGCGCCGAGGCGGAGTGGGTGAGCGTGGACGGCGACCTGGTCGAGGCGGCGCTGTGGTGCGGCGAGCTGGCCGGCGTCCCCCGCCGAGCCACCCTGCTGCGCGAGAAGGAAGGGCCCCTTCTTAACGCCTCCGGTAGTAAAAGGGTCCCTTCCTATCACCTCACCGGCACCGGCGCGGCCGAGGCGGAGGTGGGGCCGGTCCGGCGCTTCCTGTACGACCCGGACCCGGCGGTGGTCCGCGCCCACCTGGTCGCCGAGCTGGCCACCGACCTGGACGCCACGCTCGCCGACCCGTCGATCGCCTACCTGTACGCCGACGAGGCCCGGCCCACCCCGTTCGCCCGCTGTATGGAGATCACCGACGTGCTGCCGTTCTCGTTGAAGCGGCTGCGCGCCCTGCTGCGGGAGCGGCGGGTCGGCCGGGTGGAGATCCGCAAGCGCGGGTCGGCGCTGGAGCCGGAGAAGCTGCGCCGTGACCTGCGGCTGTCCGGCGACGAGGCGGCCGGCCTGACGCTGACCCGGGTCGCGGGCAACCCCACAGTGCTCGTCTGCCGGCCGGTTCCGGCCGGCGGCTGACCCGGCACGCGGTTTCGGCTCGCGCCCGGTCCCCGGCCGGGCTAGCTTGAGCCGGTGGCTGGCCCTGGCACTCCGGCGATCGCGTTGCTGAGCAAGCGGAAGATCGCGCACAGCACCCACACCTACGACGTCTCGCCGGACGCGCCGAACTACGGCGCGCTCGTCGCCGCCGCGCTCGGGGTGGCGCCGGAGCGGGTGTTCAAGTCGCTCGTCACCGAGGTCGACGGCGGGCTGACCGTGGCGGTGGTGCCGGTGACCGGTGAGCTGGACCTGAAGGCGCTCGCCGCCGCGGCCGGCGGCAAGCGGGCGACGATGGCGGACCGGGCCGTGGCCGAGCGGGCGACCGGATACGTGCGCGGCGGGATCAGCCCGCTCGCGCAGCGCAAGCGGCTACCGACGGTCATCGACGCCTCCGCGCTGGCGCACCCGACGGTGTACGTCTCGGCGGGGCGGCGCGGCCTCCAGGTGCAGCTCGCGCCGACGGATCTGGTGGCGCTCACCGGGGCGGCGACGGCATCGATCGCCGCCGTCTGAGCGGGCGCGTGACGGTGCGTGTGGGAGCGTTCCCGGTGCACCCCTCCCGGCGGTGTCTCGCGGGTGACAACCGCGTTGCTGAATTGTTACCGCCGCCAACAAACTTCTGACCTCGGCAGTCTTGCGGCGCATGGGTGACGGGGAATACGTTGCCGGGCACAACAAAACATCACCACTCCCCCACCTCCGAAAGGACCCTGCACATGCGCAAGGGCTTCCTCACCTTCGCGGCCGTCGGTCTCCTCGCGACCGGCAGCATGGCCGCCTGCGGCGACGACGGCGGCTCCTCGAACGAGGCCGGCGGCTCCAACGCCAAGAAGCCGAAGATCGGCGTGATCCTGCCGGACAGCAAGTCCTCCGCCCGCTGGGAGGGCGCGGACCGCAAGTACCTGGAGGCGGCGTTCAAGGCCGCCGGCGTCGACTACACGATCCAGAACGCCCAGGGCGACAAGTCCGCCTTCTCCACCATCGCCGACGGCATGCTGACCAGCGGCGTCACCGCGCTCATGATCGTCAACCTGGACTCCGGCACCGGCAAGGCCGTGCTGGAGAAGGCCAAGTCGCAGGGCGTGGCCACTATCGACTACGACCGGCTGACGCTGGGCGGCTCGGCCCAGTACTACGTCAGCTTCGACAACGAGGCGGTCGGCAAGCTCCAGGGCGAGGGATTGAGCAAGTGCCTCACCGACAAGGGCGCGCAGAAGCCGAAGATCGCCTACCTGAACGGCTCCCAGACCGACAACAACGCCACCCTGTTCAAGAACGGCTACGACTCGATCCTCAAGCCGAAGTTCGACGCGGGTGAGTACACGAAGGGCCCGGACCAGAACGTCCCGGACTGGGACAACGCGCAGGCCGGCGTGATCTTCGAGCAGATGCTCACCCAGGAGAAGGGCAAGATCGACGGCGTCCTGGCCGCCAACGACGGCCTGGGCAACGCGGCCATCTCCGTACTGAAGAAGAACCAGCTCAACGGCAAGGTGCCGGTGACCGGCCAGGACGCCACGGTCCAGGGCCTGCAGAACATCCTCGCCGGTGACCAGTGCATGACCGTCTACAAGGCGGTCAAGAAGGAGGCGGACGCCGCCGCCGACCTGGCCATCGCACTCGCCAAGGGCGAGCGCAAGGACACCGGCCAGACGGTCAAGGACCCGGAGGGCAAGCGGGACGTCCCGTCCGTGCTGCTGGAGCCCAAGGCCATCTACAAGGACAACGTCAAGGACGTGGTGGCCGACGGCTACGTCACCAAGGAAGAGCTCTGCACCGGCGCCTTCGCCAAGCTCTGCACCGACGCCGGCGTGAGCTGACCCAGCTGACCCACCCGGCTCAAGCGACGCCCGGTACGGGGGAACCCGTGCCGGGCGGCGCCCGCGCCGGACGGGATCCGAGACCTCCCTCCGCCCAAAGGAGAACCCCGTGTCCGCAACCCCCCTGCTGGAGCTACGCGGGATCGACAAGAGCTTCGGTCCCGTCCAGGTGCTGCGCGACGTCGCCTTCGCCGCGCACCCGGGCGAGGTGACCGCCCTCGTCGGCGACAACGGCGCCGGCAAGTCGACCCTGGTCAAGTGCATCAGCGGTATCCACCCCACCGACGCCGGCGAGTTCCTCTTCGACGGCCGGCCGGTGACCATCAACAGCCCCCGCGACGCCGCCGACCTCGGGATCGAGGTGGTCTACCAGGACCTCGCGCTCTGCGACAACCTCGACATCGTGCAGAACATGTTCCTCGGCCGGGAGAAGCGCAGCGGCATCGTGCTCGACGAGCCGACCATGGAGCAGATGGCCGCCGAGACGCTCGCCGGACTGAGCGTGCGCACCGTGAAGTCGCTGCGCCAGCACGTGGCCAGCCTCTCCGGCGGCCAGCGGCAGACCGTCGCCATCGCCAAGGCCGTGCTCTGGAACAGCCGGCTCGTCATCCTGGACGAGCCGACCGCCGCGCTCGGCGTCGCGCAGACCGCCCAGGTGCTGGAACTGGTCCGCCGGCTGGCCGACAACGGCCTGGCCGTGGTGCTCATCTCGCACAACATGAACGACGTCTTCGCCGTCTCCGACCGGATCGCCGCGCTCTACCTCGGCCAGATGGTCGCCCAGGTCAAGACCACCGACATCACCCACTCGCAGGTGGTCGAGCTGATCACCGCGGGCCGGTCCGGCAACCTCGGTCTCACCACCGAGCCGGGCAACGGCACCGAATCCGCCGACGCAACCTCGGGAGCCCTCCGATGACCGCCACCGCCGTGAAGAAGGAGGGGCCGGCCGCCGTCACGCCCGCACCCTCCGTCGGCGACCACGTCCGCAACTACCTCGCCCGGGTACGCGGCGGCGACCTGGGCGCCCTGCCCGCGGTCAGCGGCCTCGTCGTGCTCTGTGTGGTGTTCACCATCGTGCGCCCGGTGTTCTTCTCCGCGGGGAACTTCGCCAACCTCTTCACCCAGGGCGCGGCGGTCACCGTGATCGCCATGGGGCTGATCTTCGTGCTCCTGCTCGGCGAGATCGACCTCTCCGCCGGCTTCGCCAGCGGCGTCTGCGCCGGAATCCTGGCGAACGTGGTCAGCGTGCTCGGTTACCCGTGGTACGTCGCCGTCCTCGCGGCCCTGCTCACCGGCGTGCTGATCGGCCTGATCCTCGGGTTCCTGGTCGCGAAAGTGGGAATCCCGTCCTTCGTGGTGACACTGGCCGGCTTCCTCGCCTTCCAGGGCGTGGTGCTGCTGCTGATGAAGGAGGGCAGCAACATCTCGATCAGCGACGACGTGATCGTCGGCATCGAGAACGGCCGCATCTCGCCGGCCGTCGGCTGGCTGCTGGCCGCCGTCGCGATCGTCGGCTACGCCGTCGCCCAGCTGCTGCGCCACCGCAACCGGGTCTCCCGGGGCCTGGTGACCGAGCCGACGGCCGTGATCGGCGCCCGGATCGGCGGGCTGGCGCTGCTGATCGTGCTCGCGGTCTACGTGCTCAACCAGGAGCGCAGCATCAACCCGCTGATCACGTCGAACAAGGGCATGCCGGTGGTCGTGCCGATCGTCGCGCTCCTGCTGGTGTTCTGGACGTTCGTACTCAACCGGACGGCCTACGGCCGGCACCTCTACGCGGTCGGCGGCAACGCCGAGGCGGCGCGGCGGGCCGGCATCAACGTGGACCGGCTCAAGATCTCGGCGTTCGTGATCTGCTCGGGCATGGCCGCGGTCGGCGGCATCATCGCCGCCAGCCGAGACCGTTCGGTCGACCCCAACACCGGTGGCAGCAACGTGCTCCTCTACGCCGTCGGCGCGGCGGTCATCGGCGGAACCAGCCTCTTCGGAGGCAAAGGTCGCATGATCAACGCGGTGCTGGGTGGCGCGGTGGTGGCTGTCATCATCAACGGTATGGGACTGCTCGACCTCAGCTCCGGGCTGAAGTTCATCTTCACCGGCCTGGTGCTGCTCCTCGCCGCCGGCGTCGACGCGCTGTCCCGGCGACGTTCGGCCGCGACCGGTACCCGCTGATCCGGTCATCGACACCATGGCAGTGGCAATGCGCGCAGGACCCAGTCAGGACGAGATCCGTCGGCAGAACCTGGGCGCGTTGCTCCGCTACGTGCACGTACACGGGGCCACCACCCGGGCCGAGCTGACCACCGCGCTCGGACTCAACCGCAGCACCATCGGCGCGCTGACCGCCGACCTGGCCGGCGCCGGTCTGGTCAGCGAGGGGACGCCGAAGGAGACCGGCCGGGCCGGACGACCGTCACTCGTCGTCCGGCCCGAGTCGGAGCGGGTCTACGCGTACGCGTACAGCGTCGAGGTGGACCGGCTGCGGGCCGCCCGGGTCGGGCTCGGCGGTGAGGTGCTCGACCGCCGGGAGATGGACCGGCCGCGCAGCCTGGTCGCCGGGGAGGCCGCCCCGCTGCTGGCCGGCGCGGTCAAGGAGATGCACCAGTCGGTGCCGCCGGACGCGGTCTGCGTGGGCGCCGGGGTGGCGGTGTGCGGCATGGTCCGCCGCGAGGACGGGCTGGTCCGGCTCAGCCCGACCACCGGCTGGGTGGACGAGCCGATCGGCGCGGCGCTCGCCGTCGAGCTGGGGATAGACGTACCGATCACGGTCGGGAACGTGGCCGACGTGGCCGCGTACGCCGAGCACGCCCGAGGCGCGGCGGTCGGCTGCGACAACGTCATCTACATCTACGGCGACGTCGGCGTGGGCGCGGGCATCATCGCCGGGGGCCGGCGGCTGACCGGGCACGGCGGCTACGGCGGCGAGGTCGGCCACATGGTGGTGGTCCGCGACGGGGTGCGCTGCGACTGCGGCCGGCGCGGCTGCTGGGAGACCGCGATCGGCGAGCACGGGCTGCTGCGCGCCGCCGGCCGGTCCGAGGCGCGCGGCCGGGACGCCCTGCTCGCCCTCTTCGACGCGGCCGACCGTGGCGACGCCCGCGCCCAGACCGCGGTACGGCAGGCCGGCGACTGGCTCGGCTTCGGCGTGGCGAACCTGGTGAACATCTTCAACCCGGAGATGGTGATCTTCGGCGGCACCATGCGCGACCTCTACCTGGCCTCCGCCGCGCAGGTGCGCAGCCGGCTCAACTCCAACGGGCTGCCCGCGTGCCTGGAACACGTGCGGCTGCGTACCCCGAAGCTCGGTGACGACGCGGCGCTGATCGGCGCCGCCGAGCTGGCGTTCGAACGACTCCTCGCCGACCCGCTGAACTGATCGGCCCGCCGATCCGTACCAGTGTGCGGACGGGCGGCCGGCTTGCGCGGCCGTCCACCACACCCCGCGTACCGGTCCGGACCGAGGAGGCACCGCAACCATGGCATCGCTGGAATCCGCACGCCGCAAGCTGGCGCACCGGGTGGTACTGCTGCTCGCCGCGCTGGGCGCGGGGATCGGCGTCGTTCCCGGGACGGCGCAGGCCGCGCCCAACCCCGGCGTGCAGATGAACGCCGCCGACATGACGCTGCTCAACGGCGTACGGCTGGCCGGGTTGTGGGAGATGCCGGCCGGGCAGATGGCGGCCGAGAAGGGCCAGTCCGCCCGGGTACGCGAGGTCGGCGCGGAGATCGCCAAGCAGCACGCGCAGCTGGACCAGCTGGTGGTCGAGGCGGCCAACAAGCTCGGCGCCACCCTGCCGACGGATCCGACGGCCGAGCAGAAGGGGTGGCTGACCGAGATGCAGAACGCCACCGGCGCCCGGTTCGACCAGATCTTCGTCACCCGGCTGCGGGTCGCCCACGGCAAGATCTTCCCGGTGATCGGCGCGGTCCGGGCCAGCACCCGCGACCCGATCGTGCGCAAGCTGGCCGAGGACGCCAACACGTTCGTCAACGACCACATGACCATGCTGGAGAGCACCGGGCTGGTGCGCTGGCAGCAGTTGCCGCCGGCCGCGCTGCCGCCCGCGCAGAGCGACTCGCTCGTCGCCGCCGCCCAGGCCAACGTGGGCAGCGGCGGTGGGCTCCAGGTCGGCACCGGGGTGGTGTGGGCGGTGTTCCTGGTCGCGCTCGGCACCGGCGGGTACGCGACCTGGCGGCTGGCCCGCCGCTCCTGAACCGGCCGCCGAACGGGCCCCGGCACGTCCGCCGGGGCCCGTCGCGCGTCCTCAGCCGTGCCAGGACCGCCACAGCGCGGCGTACGAGCCACCGGCCGCGACCAGTTCGTCGTGTGAGCCCAGCTCGGTGATCCGGCCGTCGGCGACAACCGCCACGCGGTCCGCGTCGTGCGCGGAGAAGAGCCGGTGCGCGATGGCGATGACGGTACGGCCGTGCAGCACCGCCGACAGCGACCGTTCCAGGGCCCGGGCCGCCCGCGGGTCGATCAGCGAGGTGGCCTCGTCCAGCACCAGCGTGTGCGGGTCGGCGAGCACCAGCCGGGCCAGCGCGAGCTGCTGCGCCTGCGCGGGGGTGAGCGGGTGGCCGTCCGCGCCGACCGGCGTGTCCAGCCCGTCCGGCAGAGCCAGCGCCCAGTCCAGCGCGTCGACGGCGGCCAGCGCCGCGCGTACCCGCGCCGGGTCGGCGTCCGGCCGGACCATCGCCACGTTGTCGGCGAGCGTGCCGATGAACACGTGGTGCTCCTGACTGACCAGCGCGACGTGGGTACGCAGTTCGGCCAGGGGCATGCCGGCGAGCGGCCGGCCGTCCACCGTCACCGCGCCGGCGCTCGGCGCGTGCACGCCCGCCAGCAGCCGGCCCAGCGTCGACTTGCCCGCACCGGACGGGCCGACCATCGCCAGCCGCTCCCCCGGCCGGGGTTCCAGCGTCACGCCGTGCAGCACGTCGTGCCCCGGGCGGTACGCGTACCGGACGTCGTGCGCGGCGAGCCGGCCCGCGCCGCCCGCACTGCCCGGAGCGGCGGCGCGCTCGTCCGGCGTGGCGAATGCCTTGGCGCGCTCGTCCGGCTCGGCGGCCACCCCCAGCAGCCGGGCCAGCGACGCGCCGCCGACCTGGAACTCGTCCAGCCAGCCGAGCAGCCGCTCGATCGGGTCGGTGAGCTGCTGGGCGTAGAGCGTGGCGGCGGTGACCTGGCCGAGGGTGGCCCAGCCCTTCAGGTGGAACCAGCCGCCGATGAGCAGGGTCGCCACCATCGGCACCAGGTAGCCGAACTCGGCCACCGGCCAGAACACGGTCCGCAGGTAGAGCGTGTAACGCTCGGCCGCGTACGACCGGCGGATGTCCGCGTCGCCGCGAGCCCGGCGGCGGGCCGCCTGCCGCAGCGCCTCGGTGGTCCGCGCCCCCTCGACCGTCTCGCTGATCCCGTCGGTGATGTCCGAGTAGGCGGCGTTCTCCCGCAGGTAGCCCTGCGGCGCGCGGCGCAGGTACCAGCGCGTGCCGGCCCACAGCACCGGCACCGACAGCAGGCTGGGCAGCGCCAGCAGCGGGCCGGTCAGCACCAGCGCGCCGAGGATCAGCAGCACTGTGAGCGCCGCGATGAGCGTCTCCGGCCCGGCGAACCGGACCGTGCGGGACAGCGCGGCGACGTCCCGCGAGGTGCGGGTGAGCAGGTCCCCGGTGCCGGCCCGCTCCACTGTGGCGAGCGGCAGCGCGAGCACCCGGTCGACGAACTCCTCGCGCAGCTCGGCGAGCACCCGCTCACCGAGCCGGGCGGAGGCCAGGTGCGCGAAGCGGACCAGCACCGCCTGCACCACCACGAACGCGGCGATGGCCGCCACGACCCGGTCCACGGTCGTCGCGGCGATGCCCTGGGAGATCCCCTGCACCAGGTCACCGAGCAGGCGCGGGGCGACGAGCCCGGCCCCGGCGGCGAGCGCGTGCAGGCCGAGCACGGCGGCCAGGCCGCGCGGGTGACGGCGGATCAGCTCCCGCGCGTACCGGCGGACCTGGGCGCCGTCGGCGACGGGCAGCGCGTTGCTCATCGGTCTTCCTCCCGGCTCACCGTGGCGGCGTAGCGCGGCTCGGTGGCGAGCAGTTCCTCGTGCCGGCCCTCGGCGACGACCTTGCCGTCCTCCACGAAGACGACGTGGTCGGCGTGACCGAGCACCAGTGGGCTCGTGGTGCAGACGAGCGTGGTGCGGCCGCGACGGGCCGGGCCGAGCCGTTCGGCGACGCGCGCCTCGGTGTGCGCGTCCACCGCGCTGGTCGGCTCGACCAGGATCAACGTCTCCGGGTCGGCGACGAGCGCGCGGGCCAGCCGCAGGCGTTGCCGCTGCCCGCCGGAGAACTCCCGGCCGCGTTCGGCCACCTCGCTGTCCAGGCCGCCGGGCAGCGCCTCGACGATGTCGGTGGCGCTCGCCGCGGCAAGCGCCGCCTCCACCACCCCGGGCCCGGCCCGGTCGTGCGGGTCCAGCTCCGTGCGCAGCACGCCGCTGAACAGCTGCGCGTCGTTGTCGGCCACCAGGATCCGCTCGCGCACCGTCGCCAGCGCCACCTCCCGCAGCGGTACGCCGTGCAGCGTGACGTCCCCGTCGGCGTACCGGCCGAGGCGGTCGGCGATCTCGGTGGCGTCCTGCGGGGTGGCGGCGGCCAGCGCGGTGAGCCGGCCCGGTCGCAGCACCAGCCCGGACCGAACGTCCGCCAGCTCGCCCGGCCCGGCCGGCACCGGCACCGGGGTGGCCGGGTCGGTGAACTCCGGCGCGAGCCGCAACAACCGGACCACCCGGCGGGCCGCCACGTGCCCGCGGGTCAGCTTGTCGGCCGCCTCGGTCAGGTTGCGCAGCGGGCTGACCAGGAACGCGGTGTAGCCGTAGAACGAGACGAGCTCGCCGGCGCTGATCTCGCCGCGCAGCGCGAACCGGGCGCCCAGCCAGGTCACCAGCACCACGAAGACGCCGGGCAGCAGGATCTGCGCGGCCTGCAACAGCGACTCGACGCGGGCGACCCGCAGCCCGTCCGCGCGCAACGCCTGCGACCGTTGCCGGTAGCGCTCGGAGAGCACCGGCTCGCCGCCGACACCGCGCAGCACGCGCAGGCCGGAGACGATGTCCGCGGCCCGGGCGGTGAGCCGGCCGGTGGAGTCCCGGTACGCGGCCTGCTGCCTGTGCAGCGGGCGGATCAGCAACGCCACGAGCGCCATCAGCAGTGGCACGCCGAGCACCACCACGAGACCGAGCGCCGGGGAGGCGCTGAGCAGGATCACCGCGACGGTGACGATGCCGACCACCGAGCCGACGCCCCGGGCGGTGATGTCGATGGCGCTGCCGATGTGCTCGATGTCGGCGGTGCCGATGCTCACCACCTCGCCGGCCGCGACCCGTCGGGGCAGCGCGGCGCCGAGCCGGTTGGTGGCGTCCACTGTGACCTGCACCGTGCGGTAGGCGGCGCCGAGCCAGTTGTGCACAGCGCAGCGGTGGCGCAGGATCCCGGCGACGGCCTGCACCAGGCCCAGCCCGAGCAGGACCAGGCTCCAGCGCACCAGCGCGTCCGGATCGCGTTGGGCCAGGCCGGCCTCCACGGCGCGGCCGAGCACGGCCGGCACCAGCGCCTGGGCCAGCATCCAGATCACGCCGAGCGCGAGACCGGCGCCGAAGAAGACGGGGTGCCGCCCGGCGAGCCACACGAGATACCGGGTGGCCGACCGCGCGTCGGGGGTGCCGGGATCACCGGCCGGTGAGAAGCGCATGACCCACCGACGCTAGGTGCCGGGACGACCCGGGCGCCAACCAATTCCGGCCGCCGTGACGACCCTCGCGTCAGCGGTCCACCTGGGTGAAGTCCCAGCTGTGCGGCGGGCGCGCGATCAGCCGGGCCGGCGGCTCGGGCAGCTCACGGGGGTTGTTCCGCCACTTGGAGATGACCACAAGCCGGTGGTCCGTAGAGGAGAACACCTCGCTGGAGACGTGCATGGGGTCGTGCTCGAAATCAGGCAGCGCGGTCTCGCAGACCCAGGTGATCAACTCGGCGAAGCCGTACGACTCGGCCTTCGCCTCCCACATCCGGACGATCATGTCGGTCCCCTCCCCGCTCACACACTGACCACTGTCAGCGGCATCGCCGAGTCGGCCGGCAGGTCCAGCCGGCTCGGCGCGACGCCCGCGGCGACCAGGTGGGAGCCGAGCGCGGCCACCATCGCGCCGTTGTCCGTGCAGAGCTTCGGCCGGGGCGTACGCACCCGGATGCCGTGCCGGCCGGCCCGCTGTTCGGCCATCGCCCGCAGCCGGGAGTTGGCCGCCACGCCACCGCCGATCACCAGCGTGTCGATGCCGCTGCTGCGGCAGGCGTCGATCGCCTTGCCGACCAGCACGTCGCAGACCGCCTCCTGGAAGGACGCGGCCACGTCGGCGACCGGCACCGGCTCACCGGCCCGCTGCCGCGCCTCCACCCAGCGGGCCACAGCCGTCTTCAGGCCGGAGAAGGAGAAGTCGAACCGGTGCCCGGCCAGGTCCTTCGCGGCGGTCAGCCCGCGCGGGAAGGCGATCGCCGCCGGGTCGCCGGCCCGCGCCTCGCGGTCGATGTACGGCCCGCCGGGGAACGGCAGCCCGAGCAGCCGGGCCACCTTGTCGAACGCCTCCCCCGCCGCGTCGTCGATGGTGGCGCCCAGCGGTACGACGTCACGGGCCAGGTCGTCGACACGCAGCAGCGAGGAGTGCCCGCCGGAGACCAGCAGCGCGATCGCGGGCTCGGGCAGCGGGCCGTGTTCGAGCGTGTCCACAGCCACGTGCGCGGCGAGGTGGTTCACGCCGTACACCGGCTTCTCCGCCGCCACCGCGTACCCCTTGGCGGCGGCGACCCCGACGAGCAGCGCGCCGGCCAGGCCCGGCCCGGAGGTCACCGCGATGGCGTCGATGTCGGCGATGGTGACGCCGGCTTCGCGCAGCGCCCGGTCCATTGTCGGCACGATGGCCTCCAGGTGGGCGCGGCTTGCCACCTCGGGCACCACGCCGCCGAACCGGGCGTGCTCCTCGACGCTGGAGGCCAGCGCGTCGGCGAGCAGCGTGTGCCCGCGCACGATACCCACGCCGGTCTCGTCGCAGGAGGTCTCGATGCCGAGGATCAGGGGTTCGTCAGCCATGCGCGTCAGTCCTCGTTGCGCTGCATGACCAGCGCGTCGGTGTTGCTCGGTTGGTAGTAGCCGCGCCGTACGCCGATCGGCTCGAACCCGTAGGTGGCGTAGAGCCGTTGGGCGGGCGCGTTGTCGGCGGCGACCTCCAGCAGCGTGCTGCGGACGCCGCGCCGGGCCGCCTCGGCGAGCAGCGCCTCCAATAGCAGCCGGCCGATTCCCCGGCGGTGCGCGTCCCGGCGGACCGCGACGTTCTGCACCCACGCCTCGTCGGGCGGCGCCACGGCCAGCCCGGCGTAGCCGAGCACGGCACCGTCGTCGTCGGTGGCGACCAGGTAGAAGTGCCCGTTGGCGAGCTCGTTCCAGAACATCGCCGCCGACCACTGCTCGGCGCCGAAGAGGTCCGCCTCGATGGGCAGCACCTGGTCGATGTGCCACCAGCGGAACCGGCCCAGCCTCATGGCAGGACCGGCTTGTGGCCGGTGGCCGCGACCGCGTCCGGCCGGCGCAGGTAGAGCGGGGTGAGCGTCTCGCCGGGCGCGCCCGCGCGGATCCGCGGCGCGGCGAGACGGGCCAGCGCCAGCGGGTCCGGGTAGCGCGGCTCGTCTCGTACCGGCAGTCCGAGCACCTCGGCGTACCGGTGCGCGCCGTCGCCGACCGCGACGGTGACGGCCAGGTCGCGCGCCCGCTCCGCGACCACCGCCGGGGCCGCCACCTCCGGCCCGGCCAGGCGCCGGCCGGTGCCGTCGTAGACGGCCCAGTAGATCTCCCGGCGCCGCGCGTCGCTCGCCGCCAGCACCGGTTCGCCGGCGGCCGCAGGGTGGCCGATTCCGTCCAGCGAGCAGACACCGTACGTGGGTACGCCGAGCACCTGGCCCATGGTGGCGGCGGTGACCAGCCCGACCCGCAGTCCGGTGAACGGGCCGGGGCCGAGGCCGGCGACGATCGCGGCCAGGTCGGCGGGACGCGCGCCGACGTCCGCCAGGACGGCGTCGACCTGCGGCGCGAGCAGCTCGCCGTGGGCGCGGGCGTCGACAGTGCACCGGGACGCGCGGACCGCGACGCCGTCCGCCGAGACCTCGGCCAGCGCCGCGGTCACCGCGGGCGTCGAGGAGTCCACCACGAGTACGAGCACGGTAAGCCAGCCTAGCCGTCCGCCCCGCCCGCCTCCGGCACGCCCTCGCCGCGCGCCCGGTCACGGTGCGTAGCGCCCCGCATCAAAGAGAGAGGTGAGAGCCTTATGCCTCTGGGTCATGAGCGCTCCCAGTCGATGGTGGGCAGCCCCGCGTCGGCCAGCGCCTTGTTCGCCGCGCTGAACGGGCGGCTGCCGAGGAAGCCGCGCGGGTTCATCGGGCTCGGGTGCCCGGCCTCCAGCACCACGTGCCGCGGGTTGGTCACCAGCGCCGCCTTCTTGCGGGCGTAGCCGCCCCAGAGCAGGAAGACCACGCGCTGGTCGAGCCCGTCGAGCGCCCGGATGGTGGCGTCGGTGAACTCCTCCCAGCCCCGGTTGGCGTGCGAGCCGGGCGTGGCCTGCCGAACGGTCAGGACCGAGTTGAGAAGCAGGACGCCCTGCGCGGCCCAGCCGTCGAGGTTGCCGCTGCGCGGCTTCGGTACGCCCAGGTCCTCGCCCAGTTCCTTGAAGACGTTGCGCAGCGACGGCGGCACCGCCACCCCCTCGCGCACGCTGAAGCTCAGCCCGTGCGCCTGGCCCGCCTTGTGGTACGGGTCCTGCCCGAGGATCAGCACCCGGGTGTCGGCCGGCCCGCACAGCCGGTAGGCGGAGAACAGGTCCTCCAGCGGCGGGAAGACCGTGGCTGTCGCGTACTCCCGGGCGACGAACTCGGCCAGCGCCGCGGTGCGGGCCGGGTCGAGGTGGGGGGTGAGCACGGCACGCCAGTCCTCCGGCAGCAGGGCCGGCAGGTCCAGGGTGGGGGCGTCGGGCATCGGCAACCTCTCCTAGTCGGTCGCCCTCTTCATACCAGCCTCGACCGACACTCCCCGGCGGCGGCGGGGCCGGGCACTGGCGGGAAAAGTTACCGGAGCGTAACCTACCGGCAAGTTACTTACGCCACACCACCACTGCTAGCTTGCATCCACCACCATCGATGCTCGCTAGGAGTGCCCGTGAGCAGCAGAAACACCCGTCCCCGCACGCCCTCCGCAGCCCTCTCCCCTCGCCGCACCGTCGGCCTCCGGATGCTGGCCGTCGCCGCGGCGGCAGCCACCTACCTGGCCGGATCCGGCGTCCCCGCGGCGGCCGACGGCGCCACGCCGGTGGTCTCCCGAGGCGTGACGATCCCGGCCTTCTACCAACCGCCCGCCGACCTGCCCACCACGAACGGCACGCTGATCCGCACCGAGCCGCTGCCGCTCGGCCTGAGCATCCCCGGGCTCGACGGCCGCCCGATGCCCGGCACGGCCACCCGGCTGATGTACCGGTCCACCGACTCCAACGGCCAGGCCGTCGGCGTGACCGGCGCCTACATCGAACCGTGGGCGCAGTGGCGGGGCACCGGGCCGCGTCCGTTGGTGGCCCTCGCCTCCGGCACCATGGGGCAGGGCGACCAGTGCGCGCCCTCGTTCGCCCTGCAACACCCGCTCACGCTCACCGGCGACACCCTGTCCGTCGGCTACGAGGCGCTGGCCGTCTACCGCCTGCTCGCCACCGGCGCCGCCGTCGTGGTCACCGACTACGTCGGTCTGGGCGCGACCGACCGGCTGCACACCTACGTCAACCGGCTCGACGAGGGACGCGCCCTGCTCGACGCGGCCCGCGCCGCCCGGGCCGTGCCGGGCGCGTCGGTCACCGACCGGTCCCGGGTCGGCCTGTACGGCTACAGCCAGGGCGGCGGCGCCAGCGCCGCGGCCGCCGAACTCCAGCCCACCTACGCACCCGACGTGCCGCTGGCCGGCACCTACGTCGGTGCGCCGCCGGCCGATCTGACCGCCGTCATCGGCGGCATCGACGGCAGCGCGCTGGCGGGAGCGCTGGGCTGGTCACTGAACGGCTTCGCCCAGTCCGACCCGGCGGTGCGGGACGTCATCGAGGCGAACGTCAACGAGGCCGGCCGGGCGGCGCTGAAGGACACCTCGACAATGTGCGTCGGGGACGCGATCCTGCGCTACGCGTTCACCAGGAGCAGCAGATGGATCACCGGCGGCCGGTCCCTCACCGCCGTCATCGCCGCCTCCCCCGAGGCGAGCGCCGTGCTCGACCGCCAGCGCATCGGCACCCTCAAGCCGGCCGGACCGGTACGCGTGGCCACCGGCGTCCAGGACGACATCGTGCCGCACCGGCAGGCCCGCCAACTGGCTGTCGACTGGTGCCGCAAGGGCGCCGACGTGACCTACCAGGCCGTCAGCCTGCCCAACCTCGGGGACAAGCTCCTCACCAATCACCTGGCGCCGCTCATCACCGACCAGGGTGACGCGGTGGCCTGGCTGACCGACCGGCTCGCCGGTCGCACGGCCTACTCCAACTGCTGGACGATGCCGCTCCAGCCCTAGGACAGTCCGGCGACCCGGGCGGCCCAGTCGCCGCCGACCGGCTCCAGCGTGACCGCCCGGGTGTCGTCGTCCCGGCGGTCGATGCGTACCCGCAGGTGCGCGTCGGTCAACTGCTCGACCATGCCCTCGCCCCACTCCACCACGGTGACCGCCTCGTCCACCGAGGCGTCCAGGTCGAGGTCGTCGATCTCCGCTCGCGGGTCGGCGGCCTCGCCCAGGCGGTACGCGTCGGCGTGCACGAGCGTCACCCGGCCGCCCCGGGCCGGGTCGGGCCGGTGCACCCGGGCGATGACGAAGGTGGGCGAGGTGATGTCCCCGCGTACGCCCAGACCGGCGCCGATGCCCTGGGTCAGCGCGGTCTTGCCGGCCCCGAGCGGCCCGCTGAGCAGCAGCAGGTCGCCGGCGCGCAGCACTCCTGCAAGCCGCCGCCCGAACCCGTGGGTGTCGTCGACCGTCTTCAGCTCCACGAGCGCCGTCATAGCGAATCCAGGAACCTCTCCAGCGCCGCGTTGACCTCGTCGGCGTGCTCCAGCATCACCACGTGCCCGCTGTCGTGGATCTTCACGAACTCGGCGTCCGGCAGCCGGCGGACGATCTCCTCGGAGTGCGTCACCGGCGTGATCATGTCCTTGTCACCCACTATCACCAGCACCGGCGTGCCGGCCAGAGCGGCCAGCGCCGGGAACCGGGAGTGGGTGGCGATCGTGCGCAGGTAGCGGGTGACCGTGTCGGCCGATGTGCGCGAGTTCATCATCTCGACGTACGACACCAGGGCCGGGCTCGGCTTCGAGGTGCCGAAGCCGTACTTGCGGGTGAGCAGCCAGGCCACGTTCGCCGTCGACCGGCGGGCCCGGTCGATCACGGTGCCGCCGTACCGGGTGGCGTTGCTCATCATGTAGAGCACCGGCGAACCGACGCGCCCGAGCAGCGCGGGCGCCACCAGCTTGGTCTCCGCCGCCAGGCCGCCCGAGGTGGCCATCAGCACGGTGCCGACCACGCGGTCACCGAACAGCTCCGGGTACAGCTCGGCCAGCGCCATGATCGTCATGCCGCCCATCGAGTGCCCGACCAGCACCAGCGGGCCGTCCGGGGCCACCTCGTCGAGCACCCGGCGCAGCGTGTGACCCAGCGCGGTCAGGTCGTACTCGCCGCTCTCCAGCCGGCCGGAGCGGCCGTGCCCCGGCTGGTCGTACGCGACCACCCGGTAGTCGCCGCGCTCGGTGAGCCGCTTGCGCTGGAAGTGGAACGTGCCCATGTCCAGGCAGAACCCGTGCACCAGCACCACCGTCGGGTGCCCGGCGACCGGTCGGGTCGGCTCGACCACCTCCACGTGGATGTCGGTGCCGTCCGGCATCTCCAGCCGGTACGCCTCGTCGTAGCGCTGCTCGCCGAAGACCTCGCCGGCGTACCTGTCGGTCGGGTCGTTCTTGAGCCGGCGGACCAGCACCCGCTCGCCGACCACGCCCGCCGCGAGCCCGGCGGCGGCCACGCCGACCAGCCCGGCGACCTTCCCGGCGGCGGTACGCGGACGCGGCAACCGGACGTTCACGCGCGCTCGCCGTCGTAGACGCGGGGCACCCGCACGCCGCCGAAGCGGGTCACGATCTCGTAGTTGATGGTGCCGACCGCCTCGGCCCAGTCGTCGGCGGTGGGCTCGCCGTCCGCGCCGCTGCCGAACAGCGTCGCCACGTCTCCGGCGGCCACCTCGTCGTCGCCGCAGTCGATCACGAACTGGTCCATGCAGACCCGGCCGGAGATGGTCCGGCGCTTGCCGGCGAGCTGCACCGGGCCGGTGTTGGAGGCGTGCCGGGGCACCCCGTCGGCGTAGCCGAGGGGCACCACGGCGAGGTTGGTCTCCTGCTCGGTGAGGTAGGTGTGCCCGTAGGAGACACCGGTGCCGGCCGACACGCGTTTGGTGAGCATCACCCGGGCGCGGGCGGTCATGGCGGGACGCAGACCGAACTGCTCGCCCGCCACCGGCGACAGGCCGTAGACGGCGATACCGGGACGGACCAGGTCGAAATGGGTGTCGGGCCGGGTGAGCGTGGCGGCCGAGTTGGCCAGGTGCCGGTAGCGCGGACGCAGACCGGCGCGGGCCACCATCTCCAGCCCTTCCTGGAAGACGGCGAGCTGACGGTTGGTGGTGGGGTGACCGGGCGAGTCCGCGTACACGAAGTGGCTCCACACGCCGACCACCTCGACCACGCCCTCGGCCTGGGCCTTCGCGGCGGCCTCCAGCAGCGCCGGCCAGTCGGCGACGGTGGCGCCGCCCCGGGCCAGCCCAGTGTCGATCTTGAGGTGCAGCCGGGCCGCGCGGCCCGCCCGGCGGCTCGCCTCGACCATCTCGTCGAGCTGGGTGAGGCTGGCGCAGCCGAGGTCGACGCCGACGGTGATCCCGTCGTGCAACGGCAGGCCCGGGTCGAGCAGCCAGGCCAGCACCGGCGCGGTGATGCCCGCCTCGCGCAGGCGCAGCGCCTCGTCCAGCGTGCAGACGCCGAGCTGGTCCGCGCCCGCGTCGAGCGCCGCGCGGGCGGCCGGCACCATGCCGTGGCCGTACCCGTCGCCCTTGACCACCGCCATCAGCTCGGCGCTGGTGCCGGCCTTGAGCCGGGTCACGTTCTCCCGGATCGCGTCCAGGTCGACGCGCACCTCCGACTGCCACATGTCCTCAGCCTACTTCCGTCAGTGATCATCAGAGCGGTGAGCCGGGTGGGCGGTGCCCCTCGCTACCTGGCGTCGCCGCCCGGATCAGCCCAGCCGGGCCAGTACCGGACGCAACGCGGCGGCCACGTCGGGCGCGGTCACCGGACCGCCACGCGCCGCCTCCCGCCCGGCCAGCCCGTGCAGGTACGCCGCCGCGGCGGCGGCCCGCTCCGGCGCCAGCCCGGCGGCGAGCAGCGAGCCGAGCAACCCGGCCAGCACGTCGCCGGTGCCGCCGGTGGCCAGTGCCGGGGTGCCGGTCGGATTCACGTACGCGCGACCGTCGGGCGTACCGATGACCGTGCGGTCGCCCTTGAGCAGCACCACCGCGTTCATCCAGGCGGCCAGCCGCAGCGCGGCGGCGACCCGGTCCTCCCCCGGCATCTCGCCGCAGAGCCGGGCGAACTCCCGGTCGTGCGGCGTCACCACTATCGGCGCGTCCCGCCCGCGCAGCCGGTCAGCCAGCTTGCCGTCCACCAGGAGCGTCAGCGCGTCCGCGTCGAGCACCACCGGCACCGGCGCGGCCAGCACCGCGCGCAGTTCGGCGGCGGACTCCTCGCCGGTGCCGAGCCCGGAGCCGCAGACCCACGCCTGCACCCGGCCCGCGTCGGCGACCCTGCCGGTGGCGATCACCGACGGGTGCTGGTGCAGCACCTCGCCCTTGGCGCCCCCGGCGTAGCGGACCAGGCCGGTGGGGCCGGCGAGCGCCCCGGCGACCGAGAGCACCGCCGCGCCCGGGTAGGTGGCCGAGCCCGTGGCCACGCCGACCACGCCCCGGGAGTATTTCTCCGACGACGCGCCGAGCGCCGGCCACCAGTCGGCCACGTCCGCCCGCTCGATCACCTGGAGCGCCGGAGTGCCGCGCAGCCAGGGCGTCAGCCCGATGTCGACCAGCTCGACCTCTCCGGCCAGCTCGGCGGCCGGGCCGACGACCAGTGCGGGCTTGAGCGCGCCGAAGGCGACAGTCACGTCGGCCCGGACCGCGCGGGGCCGACCCGCGTCGGTGAGCGGGACGTGGCCGGTGTCGACAGCGACGCCGCTCGGCACGTCGACAGCGACCACTGTGGCGGGCGTGCCGTCGCGTCCACGCTGCCCGGTCAGGCTCGCGGCCAACTGCTCGGCCGTCTCCCGCAGCCCGCCGGTGCCGCCGATGCCGACGATGCCGTCGAGCACCAGGTCGACCACCTCGGGCGGCCGGTCGGCCACCCGGCCACCGGCGGCGCGCAGGGCGGCCAGGCCCTCGGCGTGCGCCCGGCCCGGCGTGAGGAGCAGCGCTGTCACCGCCGCACCCCGGCGGGCCAGGTGCGCGCCCGCGAAGAGGGCGTCACCACCGTTGTCGCCGGAGCCGACGAGCAGCAGCACCCGGGCGCCGTAGACGCCGCCCCGGCCGCCGAGCAGCAACGCGCAGCGGCGGGCCAGCCCGGCCGCGGCCCGCTGCATCAGCGTGCCGGGCGGGAGGGCGGCCATCAGGCCCGCTTCCGCCGCGCGAACGTCAGCGACCCGCCACACCCGTCTCATGCCACCCCACCCCGTCCGGTCGCGCCGGCTCAGCTTCCGCCCGCGGCTCCCCCGACCACGGCCTCACCCTACCGGCGGTACGCGGCGCGGACCGGCTGACGGAGCGCCCCTGTGGATAACCCCGGACGTTGTCCACAGGGGTCGGCGGACGCTGTCGAGTGCCGCCTAGCGTCCCGGTGTCCGGAGCCGGCCGGTGGCGCCGGGCGAGGGAGGGCACGTGGTGGAGAAACCGTTCGACGTCGACCCGGGGCTGCTGCGCACTGTGGCGCGCGAGCTGGCCGACGACGCCTACCGACTGGCTCGCGGGCCGGGCGCGGCGCCGGAGTCGTTGCTGGTGGCGGCACCGGACGGCTGGCGCACCGGTACGGCGCTGGCCGACCTGGAGTCGGCGGTTTGCCGCTGGTCCGGCGCGCTCGGTGCCCGGGTGGCCGACACCGCCGAGGCGATACGTCGCGGGGCGGACGGCTACGAGGCGGTGGACGAGCGAGCCGCCCGCCGCCTCGCCGGGGTGCTCCGGTGAACGGCGGCACCACCGACGTGCCGGCCGGCTACGCGCAGCTCTGGCGGGCCGACCCGGGCTCCTGGTGCACCGCCGCGACGGCGTGGCGTGGTCTCGCCGGGCCGGTACGGCAGCGCGCCGACGCGCTGACCGCCCGGATCGGCGCGCTCCGCCCCGGGTGGTCGGGTACGGCCTCGACGGCGGCGCAGCGGCGGATCGAGGGCCTGCGCACCGAGCTCACCGACGTGCTGCCGGCGTTGTTCGAGGTCGACCAGGTGCTCGCCGAGTTCGGCGCGCGGCTGGGCGCGGCGAAGGCCCGGCTCGGCGCCGAGGTGGCCCGCGCCGAGTCCGGCGGCCTGCTCGTGGACCGCACCGGAGCGGTCCGGCCCGATCCGGCCCGGCCGGTGGCGCAGGCGGGGCCGGCGGTGGCCGACGCGCGGGCCGGGATCCGGCGTGCGCTCACGCTCGCCGGAGCCGCCGACCGGGAGGCCGCCGCCCGGCTGGCGGAGCTGACCACCGCGGCGGTACGCGGCTGGGTCAGTGTCCCGCCCGCGTGGCGGCCCGGCCCCGGCGCCGGACCGGCCGAGGTGAGCCGCTGGTGGGCGGCGCTGAGCCCGGCCGAGCGGCGCTGGCTGGTGGGGCGGGAACCGGGCCGGATCGGCCGTCTCGACGGGCTGCCGGCCGCCGCGCGGGACCAGGCCAACCGGCTGTTGCTCGGCCGGCGGCGGGAACAGCTGCTCGTCCGGCGGCTCGCCCTGCTGCGCCCGCTTCCGGCCGGCCCGTCGGAGGTGTCCCGGCGGGTCCGGCTGGCAGGTGTCGAGGCGGCGTTACGCGGGCTGGACGGGCTCGGTGAGCGGCTGGCGTCGGGCGGGGCGCCGCGGGCGTACCTGCTGGGGCTCGACCCGGCCGGCGACGGCCGCGCGGTGGTGGCGCTCGGCAACCCGGACCGCGCCGCCTCGGTGCTCACCTACGTCCCGGGCATGACCTCGGATCTCGCCGACGCCCCGGCCGAGCTGGACCGGGCGGCCCGGGTGTTGCGGCGGTGCGCGGCGCTCGGGCCCGGCGACGAGACGGCGGCGGTGCTCTGGCTGGACTACGACGCGCCGGACTTCCTCACCGAGGCGGCCGGCACCCGGCAGGCCGAGGACGCCGGCCCGGCGCTGCACCGGTTTCAGGAGGGGTTGCGGGCCGCGCACGAGGGCCCGCCGGCCCGGCAGACGGTGCTCGGGCACAGTTACGGCTCGCTGGTGGTCGGCGCGGCCGCCCGCGACCACGGGTTGAGCGCCGACGCGCTGGTCTTCGTGGGCTCCCCGGGAGTCGGCGTGGACCACGCCGCCGACCTGCGCATGCCCGCCGGGCAGGTCTGGTCGTCGACAGCGCCGGACGACGTGATCCGGCTGACCCGCCCGCCGGACGAGCTGGCCCGCCGCGCGCTGCTGGCGGGTACGCCGCTCGGTCCGGCGCTCGCCGCGCTGGACGGGCACGGCGAACGCCTCTGGTTCGGCGCCGACCCGAGCGCGCCGGGCTTCGGCGGCCGGCGCTTTCCGAGCGCCCCGCACGGCCACACCGGCTACTGGGATCCGGACAACCCGGCGCTGGACGGCATGGCCCGGATCGTGCTGGGCCGGTGACCAGCGCCCTCCGGCGGCGGCCCGGAACCGCCCCACGACCGCCCGCGAGGCAGGCCGGAAACGGCGCGGTCCCTCCACCCGGTGGACGGGCGGAGGGACCGTGGACGAGCCGGAACTACTCGACGGTGACCGACTTGGCCAGGTTCCGGGGCTGGTCGACGTCGTGCCCGCGGGCGGCGGCGATCTCGGCGGCCAGCACCTGCAACGGCACCGTGGTCACCAGCGGCGCCAGCAGCGTCGGCGTACGCGGCACGTAGATCAGGTGGTCGGCGTAGCGGACCACGGCCTGGTCGCCCTCCTCGGCGATCACGATGGTGCGGGCGCCGCGGGCGCGTACCTCCTGGATGTTGGAGACGACCTTGTCGTGCAGCATGCCCCGGCCGACCGGGGAGGGCACGATGCAGATCACCGGGGTGCCCTTGTCGATCAGCGAGATCGGGCCGTGCTTCAGCTCGCCGGCGGCGAAGCCCTCGGCGTGCATGTACGCCAGCTCCTTGAGCTTCAGCGCGCCCTCCAGCGCCACCGGGTAGCCCACGTGCCGGCCGATGAACAACACCGTCGGCTCGGACTTCAGCTCGCGGCCCAGCTCGCGGACCGGCTCGATGCGGTCCAGCAGCTCCCGCAGCTTGCCCGGCATCTCCTGGAGCTGGGCCACCACGGCGCCCACCTCGTCGGCGAACTTGATGCCGCGCACCTGGGCCAGGTGCAGGCCGATCAGGTAGCAGGCGACGACCTGGGTGAGGAACGCCTTGGTGGAGGCGACGGCGATCTCCGGCCCGCCGTGGGTGTAGAGCACGGCGTCGGACTCGCGCGGGATGGTCGAGCCGTTGGTGTTGCAGATCGCCAGCACGCGGGCCTTCTGCTCCTTGGCGTGGCGCAGCGCCATCAGCGTGTCCATGGTCTCGCCGGACTGCGAGATCACCACGATCAGGGTGGACCGGTCCAGCACCGGGTCGCGGTAGCGGAACTCGCTGGCCAGCTCCACCTCGCAGGGGATGCGGGTCCAGTGCTCGATGGCGTACTTGGCGACCAGGCCGGCATGGTAGGAGGTGCCGCAGGCGACGATGAAGATCTTGTCGACGTCGCGCAGGTCCTGCTCGCTGAGGCGGACCTCGTCGAGGGCGATCTCGCCGGTCTCGGTGAGCCGGCCCAGCAGCGTGTCGGCGATGGCCTGCGGCTGCTCCTCGATCTCCTTGAGCATGAACCAGTCGTAGCCGCCCTTCTCGGCGGCCGACGAGTCCCAGTCGATGTGGAAGTCAGTGCCGCTCGCCGGCTGACCGTGGAAGTCGGTGATGTCGATGCTGTCCGGGGTGATCAGGACGATCTGGTCCTGCCCCAGCTCGACCGCGTCCCGGGTGTGCTCGATGAACGCGGCGACGTCGCTTGCCAGGTAGTTCTCGCCGTCGCCCCGGCCGACCACCAGCGGCGAGTTGCGCCGGGCGCCGACCACCGCGCCGGGGATGCCGGCGTCGACGGCGAGCAGCGTGAACGCGCCCTCCAGGCGCCCGCAGACCACGCGCATGGCGGCGGCGAGAAGCTGCGGGCTGTCGGGCTCGCCGGCCGAGCGCAGGTCGGCCAGCGCACGGGCGATCAGGTGCGCGGCGCACTCGGTGTCGGTGTCGCTGGTGAACTCGACGCCCTCGTCCTCCAGCTCGGCGCGGAGCTTCGCGAAGTTCTCGATGATGCCGTTGTGGATCACCGCGACGCGGCCGTCCGGGGAGAGGTGCGGGTGGGCGTTGCGGTCGGTCGGGCCGCCGTGCGTGGCCCAGCGGGTGTGGCCGATGCCGGTGGTGCCGTCGCCGATGCCGATCGGGCTGGCGGCGCAGTCCTCGGGATTGTCCGCCGCCCGCTCGGAGAGGACCTTCTCCAGGTTGGCGAGCTTGCCGGCCTTCTTCTCGGTCAGCAGCTCGTCCTCGCAGACCACTGCGACACCGGCCGAGTCGTAGCCGCGGTATTCGAGACGCCGCAGTCCGTCGAGCACGATGCCGAGCGCCGGGCGGGCACCGGCGTAACCCACGATTCCACACATGGTCCGCAGCCTAACCGAGTTTCGCTCATCGCGCGTGCTCGGAAAGCCGGTTAACGATCACTGACTTTGAGCGAACCGAACGCCGAGGTGGCCATTGCCGGACAAAGCACCATAGGGGTCGTTCGGACCGCCCGGACCGGTTCGGGACGCGGCACGCGGACCGCCGGCCGGGACCGCGTGGCTGGCCGTCACCGCCTACATTGAGGCCGGGCGCCGTCCCCCGGCCCCGTCGTTCCGCGGTCGTCCGCGCCGTACCCCTGTGAGCTGAGCCCATGTCCGAGACGACCCCCTCCCCCGAACCGGCCCCCGGACCGGCCGACCCGACCGCCGCGCCGGCCACGCCGCAGCCCTCCTCCTGGACGCCACCGGACCCGCTGGCCGCCCCGCAGCCGTGGACGCCACCCGAGCCCTGGTCGCCGTCCCCGGCACCCAGCCCCTGGGCGGCCCCCGGCCCGGAGAGCGCGTCCGGGACCGACCCGGCCACGTCCCCGAGCGGCGCGGGCCGGCCGGTGGGCGGACCGGGGTGGGCGGCTCCGGCCGACCCGGCAGCCCCGCCGGCCCCCGGCGATCCCCAGTCGTCAGGCGTGCCGGGCGGGCCCGGGTGGCCGGCCCAGCCGGGCGTACCCGGCTCGTCGGCGCAGCCGGGCTGGACACCGGGCGCCTACCCGCCCGGCTCCTACCCGCCGGGCCCCTATCCGCCCGCGCCCTACCCGCCGCCGTACGCGCACCCCGGCGGGCTTCCCCGCCGCAGCGCCGGCGGCTGGGTGGCCGGTCTGGTGGTCGGCATCGTCACCGTTCTGGCACTCATCGTGTGCTGCTGTGTCGGGCTGTCCTTCCTCGGCCGGGGGATGGACAGCACGGGAGCCTCCGGCGAGCGGTACGACGGGCCGCTGTACGGCGAGCCCGACGGGCCGCCCGGGTGGGCCGACGAGCCCAGCCGCGCCCCGGCCCGGCCGGCCACCACCCCGTCCGGCGGGCCCGGCAAGTTCACCGTGCTGTACGAGGTGACCGCCACCGACGGCGAGGCCGAGGTGCAGTTCTACGACGCGGACGCGAACTTCCACCAGCCCGGTGCCGTGGACACGCCCTGGCGGCTGAGCTTCACGGCGAACGACCGCGAGCGGGTGCAGATCATCGCCAGCCCGGTCGAGTCCGGCGACGTGACCTGCCGGATCACCGTCAACGGCAAGGTCGTCTCCAAGGACTCGGGCGAGTACGGCGCGACCTGCTTCGGCTGGTGAGCACTCGGCGGCGGGCCGTAGGCTGGCCGCCGTGACGACGACCGATCCCCTGGTGGCCCGGATGCGGCCGTTCGGCACCACCGTCTTCGCCGAGATGTCCGCTCTCGCCGTGCGTACCGGCGCGGTCAACCTCGGGCAGGGCTTCCCGGACACCGACGGCCCGCCGGAGATGCTCGCCGCCGCCGCCGAGGCGCTGCGTACCGGCCACAACCAGTACCCGCCCGGCCCGGGGATCCCCGCGCTGCGCGCCGCCGTCGCCGAGCACCAGCGCCGGTTCTGGGGCCTGGAGTACGACCCGGACGGCGAGATCGTGGTGACCGCCGGGGCGACCGAGGCGATCGCGGCGAGCATCCTCGCGCTCTGCGAGCCGGGCGACGAGGTGGTCTGCTTCGAGCCGTACTACGACTCGTACGCCGCCTCGATCGCGCTCGCCGGCGCGGTCCGCCGCCCGGTGACGCTGCGGCCCGGCCCCGACGGCAGGTACGCGTTCGACCCGGACGAACTGCGGGCCGCGTTCGGGCCGCGTACCCGGCTGGTGCTGCTGAACTCGCCGCACAACCCGACCGGCAAGGTCTTCACCGCCGACGAGCTGGCCACTGTGGCCGAGCTGTGCCGGGAACACGACGTGTACGCGGTCACCGACGAGGTCTACGAACACCTGGTGTTCACCGACGCCGCCGCGCCGCACGTACCGCTGGCCACGCTGCCGGGCATGCGGGAGCGGACGCTGCGCATCTCGTCGGCCGGCAAGACGTTCTCCTGCACCGGCTGGAAGGTCGGCTGGGTCAGCGGGCCCGCGCCGCTGGTGGCAGCCGTACTGCGGGTGAAGCAGTTCCTGACGTTCGTCAACGCCGGGCCGCTGCAACCCGCGGTGGCGGTGGCGCTCGGGCTGCCGGACGCCTACTTCTCCGGGTTCCGGGACGACATGCAACGCCGCCGGGACCAGCTCGCCGCGGGGCTGGCCGACGCCGGGTTCGGCGTGCTCGCGCCGGAGGGCACCTATTTCGTCACCGCCGACGTCACGCCGCTGCGCGGCCGGGACGGGGTGGAGTTCTGCCGGGCGCTGCCGGAGCGCTGCGGCGTGGTGGCGGTGCCGACGCAGGTGTTCTACGACGACGTGGAGGCCGGCCGCCGGCTGATCCGGTTCGCGTTCTGCAAGCGACCTGAGGTGCTGGCCGAGGCGGTGACCCGCCTGCGCCGCCTGCGCACGGACTGAACCGCCCGCCGAGGGAGCCTCGGCGGGCGGCGTGGTTCAGGCGACCGGGCTGGCGGTGCGGACCTGCTCGGCGATGCGCTCGGCGACCTCGCGCGCGGTGTCCTCGGTGGCCGCCTCGACCATGACCCGCACCAGCGGTTCGGTGCCGGAGGGGCGCAGCAGCACCCGGCCGGTCTCGCCCAGCTCCGCCTCGGCGCGCTCCACCTCGGCCCGGACGGCGGGCGCGGCGGCACCGACGGTACGGTCGCCGACCGGCACGTTGATCAGCACCTGGGGCAGCTTGGTGACCACCGAGGCCAGCTCGGCCAGCGAGGTGCCGGTGGCGGCCATCCGCGCCATCAGGTGCAGGCCGGTCAGCACGCCGTCGCCGGTGGTGGCGTACGCGGGCAGCACGATGTGGCCGCTCTGCTCGCCGCCGAGCGCCAGGCCGGAGGCGCGCAGCTCCTCCAGCACGTACCGGTCGCCGACCTTCGTCTCGACCAGCCGGATGCCGTGCTCGGACATGGCGAGCCGCAGGCCGAGGTTGCTCATCACGGTGGCGACCAGGGTGTCCTGGGTCAGTTCGCCGGCGTCCCGCATGGCCAGCGCGAGGATCGCCATGACCTGGTCGCCGTCGACCTCGTCCCCGTCGGCGGTGACCGCGACGCAACGGTCGGCGTCGCCGTCGTGGGCGATGCCGAGGTGCGCGCCGTGCTCGACCACGGCGGCGCGCAGCGCGTCGATGTGGTTGGAACCGCACTCGTCGTTGATGTTGAGCCCGTCCGGCTCGGCGTGGATGGCGATCACCTCGGCGCCGGCCTCCTGGTAGGCGACCGGGGCGACGTCGGCCGCCGCGCCGTTGGCGCAGTCCACCACGACCTTGATCCCGTCGAGGCGGTGCGGCACGGTGCCGACCAGGTGCTGCACGTAGTGGTCGGCGCCGTCGAGCAGGTCGTTGACCCGGCCCACGCCGGCGCCGATCGGGCGCTTCCAGGCGGTGGTGGCGTTCGCCTTCACCGCCTCCTCGATCCGCATCTCGATCTCGTCGGGCAGCTTGTGGCCGCCGGCGGCGAAGAGCTTGATGCCGTTGTCCGGCATCGGGTTGTGCGATGCGGAGAGCATCACGCCCAGGTCGGCCTTGATCTCGGCGGTGAGGAACGCCACCGCCGGGGTGGGCAGCACGCCGACCCGGACCACGTTGGCGCCGGCGCTGGTGAGCCCGGCGACCACCGCCGCCTCCAGCATCTCGCCGCTGGCCCGGGTGTCCCGGCCGACCACCGCGAGTGGCGGATGGCTCTTGTCGGTCTCGGCCAGCGTGTGGGCCGCGGCGACCGCGACCGCCAGCGCCAACTCCGGGGTGAGATCCGCGTTCGCCCGCCCGCGTACGCCGTCCGTGCCGAACAACCGGCCCATACCCGCCAACCTCCGTGGAACTGCCGATGAGAGGAGAAACGCGGAACGGCCGGTCCGCCTCCCGGGAAGGGGAGGCGAACCGGCCGTCCGTCAGAAGTACAAGACGCTTGTGATCAGCGCTTCGAGTACTGAGGAGCCTTACGGGCCTTCTTGAGGCCGTACTTCTTGCTCTCCTTGACCCGGGCGTCACGGGTCAGGAAGCCGGCCTTCTTCAGGGCCGGGCGGTCGTCGGGCTCGCTGACGATCAGCGCCCGGGCGATGGCGAGCCGCAGCGCGCCGGCCTGGCCGGTGGTGCCGCCGCCACGCAGGTTGGCGATCACGTCGAACGCCTCGGGCTTCTCGGCGGTGACCAGCGGGTCCTTGATGAGCTGCTGGTGCACCTTGCTCGGGAAGTAGGCCTCGAGGTCGCGGCCGTTGCAGGTGATCTTGCCGCTGCCCGGGACGATCCGGACCCGGACGATGGCTTCCTTGCGCCGACCCACGGTCTGGATCGGGCGGTCACCACGGGGCGCGCGCGCGACGGGCGCCGGCGCCTCGGTGGCCTCGGGGGCGACCTCGGTGGCGGTGATGTCGGTCATGCTGCTTCCTTCGCCCGCGCTCACTGCGCGATCTGCTTGATCTCGAACGGCACCGGCTGCTGCGCGGTGTGCGGGTGCTCGGCACCGGCGTAGACCTTCAGCTTCTTGATGAGCTGACGGCCCAGCTTGTTGTGCGGAAGCATGCCCTTCACGGCCAGCTCGATGGCCCGCTCGGGCCGCTTGGTCAGCAGCTCGTCGTAGCCGACCCGCTTCAGGCCACCCGGGTAACCGGAGTGGCGGTAAGCGACCTTGGTCTGGCGCTTGTTGCCGGTCAGCGCGACCTTGCCCGCGTTCACGATGACGACGAAGTCGCCCGTGTCGACGTGCGGCGCGAAAGTCGGCTTGTGCTTGCCACGCAGGAGCGTGGCGGCGTGGGTCGCCAGGCGGCCCAGCACGACATCAGAGGCGTCGATGACGTGCCACTGACGCTCGATCTCACCCGGCTTCGGGCTGTACGTACGCACAGGTCTACCTTGTCTCGTCGTCGGTCTGGGGTCGCGCGCCGAGGTGACCAGGAGTTCCCAGCCGGACCAGCGCGCACGAACGACCAAGCGTACCTGATGCGGCACGCCTAAGAATGTCGTACAACAGCAGGCAACGATACCCGGCCGCCCGGCGGCAGGTCAAAACGGGGTCGCGCCGTGCGTGGCCTGCGGGTCCGTCATGGCACAGGTCACACGCCGGCCAGCGTACGCGACCCGGGACGCAGGTAGACCACCCAGGTCACCAGGAAGCAGAGCGCGTACCAGCCGATGAACGCCAGGTAGGCGGCGTCGGCGGTGCCGGAGGTCAGGAACGACTGCCGGAACGCCACGTTCACCAGCACCCCGCCGGAGGCGCCGACCGCACCGGCGATGCCGATCACCGCGCCGGCCAGCCGCCGGGCCCGCCGCTGCGCCGCCTCCGGGTCGCCGGTCAGCTCACCCTCCGCGACGGCCCGGGCCCGGAAGATCGCCGGGATCATCTTGTACGTCGAGCCGTTGCCGATCCCGGAGAACACGAACAGCGCCAGGAACCCGGCCAGGTAGAGCGGGAACGACCGGTCCCGGGCGGCGTACAGCACCAGTCCGGCACCGGCGGCCATCGCCACGAAGTTCCAGAACGTGACGCGGGCCCCGCCCAGCCGGTCGGCGAGCTGGCCGCCCACCGGCCGGATCAGCGAGCCGATCAGCGGCCCGAGGAAGGTCAGCCAGGCCGCGTCCACCGGCGTCGGGAACCGGTCGTGGAACTGGAGCTGGAGCACCTGGCCGAAGGCGAACCCGAAGCCGATGAACGAGCCGAACGTGCCGACGTAGAGCAGCGACATCACCCAGGTGTGCGGCTCGCGGGCCGCCGCGCGCAGCGCGCCCGGCTCGTTGCGCGCCCCCGGCACGTTGTCCAGCCACCGGGCCGCGGCCAGCGCGGCGAGCACGATCAGCGGCAGGTAGACCGCCGGCACGAGCCGGGGGTACGCGGCGCCGGCGGTCGCCAGCACCGCCAGCCCCACCAGTTGCACCGCCGGTACGCCCAGGTTGCCGCCACCGGCGTTGAGCCCCAGCGCCCGGCCCTTGAGCCGCTCCGGGAAGAAGAGGTTGATGTTCGCCATCGACGAGGCGAAGTTGCCGCCGCCGACGCCGGACAGGCAGGCGAGCACCATCAGCGTGGTGTACGACACCCCGGGCTCGATCAGCAGTGCCATCGGCACCGCCGGCACCAGCAGCAGCAGGGCGCTCACGATGGTCCAGTTCCGGCCGCCGAAGCGCGCCACGGCCAGCGTGTACGGCAGCCGCAGCACCGCCCCCAACGCGGCCGGCACGGCGGTGAGCAGGAACTTCCCGGCCGGATCGATGCCGTACCCGGGGCCGAGGAACAGCACCATGACCGACCAGAGGCTCCACACCGAGAAGCCGACGTGCTCGGCGAAGATCGAGACGTACAGGTTGCGCCGCGCCACCCGGGCGCCACCGGCGGCCCAGAACGCCCGGTCCTCCGGCCGCCATTCGGTGAGCCGGCCGGCGTCGGTGGCCGGCGGCGTGGTGGGTGCGGAAACGAGCGTGCTCACGGGCGACTCCTCCTCGTCGACGACGAGGCGACGCTCTCAGCCGCTGATTTCCCCGGCGTGCCCCGCGCGCGTCGGCCCGGCAACGGAGACCGCACGTCCGCCGGACAGCGCCGGTGAGACGGTCACAGCTCCTGGAGGATCCGCAGCGCCCGGCCGACCCGCTGCATGGTCTCGGTGTCGGCCACGTCCACGCACTCGGCGAACCACTTCTTCATCGGTGAGGAGATCCGATCGGGCATCACCACGTACGCGCCCATCCGCACGGCGAGCGGCGAGTCGCGCAGCAGCGTCTCCTCGACCACCTCGGCCACGATCACGATGGGCACCGCCGTGGCGTTGTAGACGTCCGAGCTGATCACCAGACCGAAGCGTTCCCGGGCGCCGGAGATGCGCCAGACCTCACCCCTACGCAGCACGCGGGCGCCCGCCGAAGAGGGCGTCGTCGACGAGCGCGGCCTCCTGGGCGTCGGCCAGGGCGGCGGCCTCCAGGTCGAAGCCGGCACGGCCGACCGCGTCGGCGTGCGCGGTGAAGACCTCGCGCAACGCCTTCTCCCGGGCAGCCTGGTCCATCCAGGCGGAGAGGGAGAGCCCTTCCCGCTTGGCGAACCGGCGCGCCTCCTCGATCGTCTCGTCGGAGAACGACAGGGTCACCTTGGCGGTCATGCCAGGAAGACTACCCAGCGGTATGACCGCCAGTCATCCTCGTGCCCGCCGATCGCTGAATCGGACACCAGCAGGTGAAACAAACGAAGCCAGTTGCGGATATTGCACTTGAGGGCGACGATGGACCAGGTCCGAACGGTTGGGACGACGCAAGCCGCATCTGCCACAAGGAGCCGTCATGAGCCTCAGCACCGGCATGGCCGCCTCGGTCATGCCCACCGAGGGAGTGGAGCGCCAGAAGGCGGCCGCCATGGAGGAGTTCCTCGTGCGGCACCCCCTCGCCGCAGGCGCGGACGCGGGCGCCGCCCGCCTCGTCTCCGCGAACGGTGACGAGGTCGAGGTTCCCGCGCAGATGTTCGACGTTCTCCGTCAGATCTCGGCGATGCTCGCCCGCGGCGACGGCGTCGCGATCAGCGCGGTCTCCCGCGAACTGACGACGACCGAGGCGGCGAAGCTGCTCGGCATGTCCCGCCCCACGCTCGTCCGCCTCCTGGAGAACGGGGCGGTCGCGTCCCACCGGGTCGGCAGCCACCGGCGTCTCTTCCTCCGCGACGTCCTCGCATTCCGGCAACGGCAGATGGACGAGCGACGGAAGTCGTACGAGGCGCTGATGTGGGAGTCCGACGCGCTGGGTTTCACCGACGACGTGTAGTTCCGGCCCCGGCCAGGAGGCGCTGGGTAGGGTGTCCACTGTGATCCCCAGTGCCTCACTGGTGTTCCTGGATGCGAACGTTCTCTATTCCAGGACCCTTCGCGACTGGATCAGTCTTCTCGCGCTCGAAGGCGACTGCACCGTCTTCGACCTCCGGTACAGCGAGGACGTCCTGTCGGAATGAATGTATCGCCTGCGCCGGAAGCGACCCGAGCATTCCGAACAGGCAATCGGCGGGCAGCGCCGCAGGTTCGTCCAGGCGTTTCCGTACGGCCTCGTCACCGGCTATTCGCCGCACGACGTCCCGTGCCCACCGGACCCGGACGACCGGCACGTACTGGCCGCCGCCGTCCACGGCCGCGCCGACATCCTGATGACCGACGACCGGCGCGCCTTTCCGCCGGAATGCGTACGGGAATCGCTGTCGGTCCGCACCGGCGACGAGTTCCTCAACTGGGCGGCCGACCGTTCGATGCCTCTGGTCATGAGGACGTTGGCGCGGCAGATCGACTACTACCGGCGCAGCCTGGTCGCCGAGGACAAGGATGCGATCGAATTGCTCGCCCACCTACGGAAGGCCGGCGCACCCCGGCTCGCCGAGCGGCTTGAGAATCACCTCGCCGATCCGTCCGGCCGCTGACCGCCGAAGACCGCGAAACGCCACTCCTTGAAGAAGCAGTCCACGTCCGCCAGGCCCGCCTCGGCCAGCCACCGGCACTGGTCTGCCACCGTGGCCGGCCGGTCGTGCCGCATCCGCTCCCGGGCGCCGGCGATCTCCTCGGCGTCGGAGCCCAGCTCGGTGATCCGCGCCGTCCACACCTCGTCGTAGCGGCGGTCCAGCGCCGGGGTCGGCCCGGCCACCTGCTCGGCGTTGACGAACACCCCGCCCGGGACCAGCGCGTCGGCGGCCCGCCGGTACAGCGCCCGCTTGCCCTCGTCGTCGAGGTGGTGGATGGCCAGCGCGGACACCACCGCGTCGTACCGCCCGGCGGGCAGCGGGTCGGCCAGGTCGGCGTGGACCGTGCGATGGGGCACGCCGCGTTCGCCCAGGTGCCCGGCGGCCACGGCGAGCATGCCGGGGGCGCCGTCCACGAGCGTCAGGCGGACGCCGGGGACGGCCGCGGCCAGCAGCAGGGACAGCAGGCCGGTGCCCGCGCCCAGGTCCAGCACCTCGGGGGTACGCCCGGCGGCGAGCGCGGCGCGCAGCGGCGGCGCGGCCACCTCGACGGCGGTGCCGTAGAAGGCGTCGAAGCAGGGCACCAGGCGACGTCGAGCCTGGTCGTAGGTGCCGGCCACCGCGTCGAACGCGTCCGTCACGCTCATGATGCCTCCCGAAATATGAGATTGTTGTCCCACATTCTAGGCCTTGCGGGCCGTCCCGTCACGTGCGTGCGGTGTGAAGCGCTCGTGACAGGACCGAAACAGAGCAGACCCGGACCGGAAACCGCCCGACGGCACGCTTTTCCGACATGACAGACGGTGCACGCACGGCGACGCGAGCGGAGCAACGCTCCGTCGAGATTGCCACGCACTGCCCGTACTGCGCCCTGCAGTGCGGCATGATCCTGCGCGCCACCGGCGACGGCGTCGAGGTAGGCGCCCGTGACTTCCCCACCAACCGCGGCGGCCTGTGCCAGAAGGGCTGGACCGCTGCCGACCTGCTCGACCACCCGGACCGGCTCACCACCCCGCTGCTGCGCGACCGGCCCGGCGGCGAGCTGCGCCCGGCGACCTGGCACGAGGCACTCGACCGCGTCGCCGCCGGGATCCGGGACGTGCAGCACCGCCACGGGCCGGACGCGGTCGCCGTCTTCGGCGGCGGCGGCCTCACAAACGAGAAGGCGTACGCGCTGGGCCGCTTCGCCCGGGTGACACTGCGGACCCGGCACATCGACTACAACGGACGCTGGTGCATGTCGTCGGCCGCCGCGGCCGGCAACCGGGCCTTCGGGGTCGACCGTGGACTGCCGTTCCCGCTCGCCGACCTGGGGCACGCGGACACGCTGCTGCTCGTCGGCGCGAACCCGGCCGAGACCATGCCGCCGCTGATGCGGCACGTCGCCGACCTGCGGGAACGCGGCGGCCGGGTGATCGTGGTCGACCCCCGCGCCACCGCCACGGCCCGGCAGGCCGACCTGCACCTGCAACCCCTGCCCGGCACCGACCTGGCGGTGGCGAACGCGCTGCTGCACATCGCGCTCACCGAGGGCTGGCTGGACCGGGCATACGTGGCGGAGCGGACCGCCGGCTTCGACGAGGTACGGCGGACGGTGGCCGGCTACTGGCCGGCGGAGGTGGAACGGCTCTCCGGCGTGCCGGTGGCCGACCTGTACGCGACAGCCCGCGCGCTGGCCACAGTGGATCGCGCGGTCATTCTCACCGCGCGGGGCGCCGAGCAGCACGCCAAGGGCGTCGACACGGTGACCGCCTTCATCAACCTGGCGCTCGCCCTGGGCCTGCCCGGCCGCCCCGGCTCCGGCTACGGCTGCCTGACCGGGCAGGGCAACGGGCAGGGCGGCCGGGAACACGGGCAGAAGTCCGACCAGCTCCCCGGCTACCGGCGCATCGACGACCCGGCGGCCCGTGCGCACGTCGCCGGGGTGTGGGGCGTCGAACCGGACGCGCTACCCGGGCCGGGGGTGCCGGCGTACCAGCTCCTGGACGCGCTCGGCACGCCGTCCGGCGCGCGGGCGCTGCTTGTCTTCGGGTCCAACCCGGTCGTGTCAGCGCCCCGCGCCGCCCGGGTCGAGTCCCGGCTGCGCGCCCTGGACCTGCTGGTGGTGGCGGACTTCGTCCGCTCCGAGACGGCCGAGCTGGCCGACGTGGTGCTGCCGGTCGCCCAGTGGGCCGAGGAAAACGGGACGATGACCAACCTGGAGGGCCGGGTACTGCGCCGCCGGGCGCTGCGCGAACCACCCGCCGGAGTCCGTACCGAGCTGGCGATCCTCGCCGCGCTCGCCGGACGGCTGACCGAGGGCGGTACGCCGCTGCCGGCCGACCCCCGCGAGGTCTTCGCGGAGCTGGGTCGGGCCTCGGCCGGCGGGCCGGCCGACTACGCCGGGATCACCTGGGACCGGATCGACGCCGACACCGGCGTCTTCTGGCCCTGCCCGGACCGGGACGGCCCGGACACGCCCCGGCTGTTCGCCCACCGCTTCCCCACCCCCGACGGCCGGGCCCGGTTCCATCCGGTGACCCACCGGCCGGCCGCCGAGCCGGTCTGCGCCGACTACCCGCTGCACTTCACCACCGGCCGGGTGCTGGCTCAGTACCAGTCCGGCGCGCAGACCCGGCGGGTGGCCGCGCTGCGCCGCGCCGCGCCCGGCGGCTTCGTCGAGCTGCACCCGGACCTGGCGGCCCGGATCGGCGTGACCGAGGGGGCGCCGGTACGGGTGGTCTCCCGCCGGGGCGAGCTGCGCGCACCGGCCCGGCTCAGCACGGCGATCCGGCCGGACACCGTCTTCGCGCCGTTCCACTGGCCCGGCGCGCAACGCGCCAACTCGGTCACGAACGACGCGCTCGACCCGGTCTCCGGGATGCCCGAGTTCAAGGTCTGCGCGGTCCGGGTGGAGCCGGCATGAACGAGCGCATAGTCGTCGTCGGCTACGGCATGGCCGGCGCCCGGCTCGCCGCCGAGCTGCACGCACGCGGCGGGGACCGGCGGATCACCGTGCTCGGGGCGGAGCCGCACCGCGCGTACAACCGGATCATGCTCTCCACGCTGCTCGCCGGGCGCATCGGCGAGCCGGACGTGGAGCTTGTCGAAGCCGTCGGGCCGGGCGTCGAGGTCCGCACCGGCGCGGCCGTCACCGCCGTGGACCGGGCCGCCCGCGAGGTGGTCACCGCCGACGGCGACCGGCACGGGTACGACCACCTGGTGCTCGCCACCGGCAGCCGGGCCGTCGTGCCACCGCTGCCGGGCCTCGCCCCGCTGCCCGAGCGGGTCGTCCCGTTCCGCACGCTCGGCGACTGCCGGCGGATCCTCGCCGCCGCCGAGGGCGCGCGGCGCGTGATCGTGCTCGGCGGCGGGCTGCTGGGTCTGGAGGCGGCCCGTGGGCTGGCCGCCCGGGGGCTCGACGTGACTGTGGTCCACCCGGTCGGGCACCTGATGGAACGCCAGCTCGACCCGCTGGCCGGCGCGGTCCTCGCGGGCACGCTCGCCGGCCTGGGCGTCCGGTCCCGGCTCGGGGCACCGGCGACCGCCGTGAGCGCCGGCACCGACGGCGTCCGCCTGCACCTGGCCGACGCCGAACCGCTCGACGCCGACCTGCTGGTGCTCTGCTGCGGGGTACGCCCCGACACCGCGCTCGCCGCGGCGGCCGGGCTCGCCGTCGACCGGGGTGTGGTGGTGGACGACCGGATGCGTACCAGCGACAGACACATCTCCGCGATCGGCGACTGCGCCCAGCACGACGGGACGCTGACCGGGCTCGTCGCGCCGGCCTGGGCTCAGGCCCGGGTGGTGGCCGACGTGCTGACCGGCGCCGATCCGCTGGCCCGCTACCGGCCCCGGCCGGCGGTGACCCGGCTCAAGGCAGCCGGCATCGACCTGGCCGCGATGGGCGACGTGGCCGGGCCCGGCGACCCGGGCGGCCCGGTCGAGGAGCTGACCTTCGCCGACCCGGCCCGGGGCACGTACGCCCGGCTGCGCATCCGGGACGAGCGGCTGACCGGCGCGATCCTGCTCGGCGACAACCCGGCGGTCGGCACCGTGGTGCAGCTGTTCGACAGGGGCGCGCCGGTGCCGGCGGACCGGCGTTCGCTGCTGCTCGGCCGGACGTTCGGTGACGCACCGGCCGAGCCGGCCGCGTCGCCGGCGCTGATGCCGGACGCCGCGACCGTGTGCCGGTGCAACGACGTGAGCAAGGGCGCGCTGGTGGCGTGCTGGCGGGCGGGCGCCCGGACGGCGGCGGCGCTGTCCACGGCGACCCGGGCCGCCACCGGCTGCGGCAGTTGCCGGGAGGCGGTGGCCGGCATCGCCGCCTGGCTCGCCGAGGCCGACCCGCTGACGACCGACGAGGAACGCGAGACGGTGGAGGTGGCGTCATGAGCGAGCCGATCAGGGAGCTGGTCGTCGTCGGGAACGGCATGGTGGGGCAGCGCTTCGTCGAGGCGCTGCGGGCCCGGGACACCGACGGGCGGTGGCATGTCACGGTCCTGGCCGAGGAACGGCGTCCGGCGTACGACCGGGTGCGGCTCTCCGCCGTCTTCGACGGGGTGGACGCCGACGAGCTGAACCTGCACACCCCCGACGCCGGTGTGGACCTGCGCCTGGGTGAGCCGGCCACCGGCGTCGACCGGGCGCGGCGGGTGGTGACCACCGCGGCCGGTGCGTACCCGTACGACGCGCTGGTGCTGGCCACCGGCTCGTACGCGTTCGTGCCGCCGGTCGACGGCACTGATCTGCCCGGCGTCTTCGTCTATCGGACGCTTGACGACCTGGCCGCGATCCGGGAGCACGCCCGGGGCCGCCGCACCGGCGCGGTGATCGGCGGCGGGCTGCTCGGGCTGGAGGCGGCGAACGCGCTGCGGCTGCTCGGGCTCGCCACGAGCGTTGTCGAGTTCGCGCCCCGGCTCATGCCGGTGCAGGTGGACGAGGCGGGCGGGGCGATGCTCCGGCGGTACGTGGAGGAGCTGGGCGTCACGCCGTACCTCGGGGTGGCCACCACGGCCCTGCGTTCCGGGCCGGACGGCACGGTGACCGCGCTCGACCTGGCCGACGGCCGCACCGTCGACGCGGACCTGGTGGTGGTGGCCGCCGGGATCCGGCCCCGGGACGAGCTGGCCCGCGCGGCCGGGCTGCCGCTCGGCCCGCGCGGCGGCGTGCTGGTGGACCCGGCCTGCCGGACCGCCGACGAACGGATCTGGGCGGTCGGCGAGTGCGCGGCTGTCGACGGGGTCTGCCACGGCCTGGTCGCGCCCGGGTACGCCACCGCCGAGGTGGTCGCGGACCGGCTGCTCGGCGGCGCGGCCACCTTCCCCGGCGCGGACACCGCGACGAAACTCAAGCTGCTCGGCGTGGACGTGGCCTCGTTCGGTGACGCGCACGGCGTCACCCCGGGCTGTCTCGACGTGACGTTCACCGACCCGGCCACCCGGTCGTACGCGAAGCTGGTCCTCTCCGACGACGCGCGGACTCTGCTCGGCGGCGTGCTGGTCGGGGACGCGAGCGCGTACCCGGCGTTGCGCGCCAGTGTGGGCGGGCCGCTGCCCGCTCCCCCGCTGGCGTTGCTGGCGCCGGCCGGCGGCGCGGGCGCCGGTGCGGGCGCGTTGCCCGCCACCGCGCAGGTCTGCTCCTGCAACGCGGTGACCCGCGCCGACCTGGACGCGGCGATCGCCGGCGGGGCGACCGACGTGCCGGCGCTGAAGGCGTGCACCCGGGCCGGTACGAGCTGCGGCTCCTGCGTGCCGATGCTGAAGCAGTTGCTGGACGCCGCCGGGGTGCGCCAGTCCACGGCGTTGTGCGAGCACTTCGACCACAGCCGGCAGGAGCTGTTCGACCTGATCCGGGTACGCGGCATCGGCACGTTCTCCCGGCTCGTCGCCGAGCACGGGCGCGGAAGCGGATGCGACATCTGCAAGCCGGTGGTGGCCTCGATCCTGGCGTCGCTGGGCACCGGGCACGTGCTCGACGGTGAGCGGGCGTCGCTTCAGGACACGAACGACCACTTCCTGGCCAACCTGCAACGCGACGGCAGCTACTCGGTGGTGCCCCGGATACCCGGCGGCGAGATCACCCCGGAGAAGCTGATCGCGATCGGTGAGGTGGCGCGCGACTTCCGGCTGTACACGAAGATCACCGGCGGGCAGCGGATCGACCTGTTCGGCGCGCGGGTCGACCAGCTGCCGCAGATCTGGCGGCGGCTGGTCGACGCGGGCTTCGAGTCGGGCCACGCGTACGGCAAGGCGCTGCGCACGGTGAAGTCGTGCGTGGGCGACACCTGGTGCCGCTACGGGGTGCAGGACTCGGTCGGGCTCGCGGTGGCGCTGGAGCTGCGCTACCGAGGGCTGCGCGCGCCGCACAAGCTCAAGTCGGCGGTCTCGGGCTGCGCCCGGGAGTGCGCCGAGGCCCGGAGCAAGGACTTCGGGATCATCGCCACCGAGACCGGCTGGAACCTGTACGTCGGCGGCAACGGCGGTTTCCGGCCCCGGCACGCCGACCTGTTCGCCACCGACCTGAGCACAGCCGAGCTGGTCACCCTGATCGACAGGTTCCTCATGTACTACATCCGCACCGCCGACCGGTTGCAGCGCACCGCCGCCTGGATCGAGGCGATGGACGGCGGCCTGGACCACCTCCGGTCGGTGATCGTGGACGACTCGCTCGGCCTCTGCGCCGACCTCGACGCGGCGATGGCCCGGCACGTCACGAGCTACTCCGACGAGTGGCGCGACGTCCTGGAGGACCCGGACCGGCTGCGCCGCTTCACCTCCTTCGTCAACGCGCCAGACGTGCCCGACCCGTCCATCACGTTCACCCAGGAGCGGGGCCAGCCGGTGCCGGCCCGGGGCGCGCCCCCGGACGGCGGACACCGCCGCCAGCCCGTCGTTCTGGGCCTGCCGGAGGTACGCCGATGAGCCCCGTGGTCACGCTGGACTGGACACCGGTCTGCCCGCTGGACCGGCTCGACCCCGACCGGGGTGTGGCCGCGCTCGTCGACGGCGTCCAGGTGGCCGTCTTCCGCACCGCCAACGGGCTGTACGCGGTGGACAACCTCGACCCGGTCGGCGGCGCGTACGTCATGTCCCGGGGGCTGGTCGGCAGCCGGGGCGGGGTGCCCACGCTCGCCTCGCCGCTGCACAAGCAGGTCTACGACCTCACCACGGGGCGGTGCCTGGACCTTCCGGGAGTGACGCTGCGCCGGCATCCGGTGCGCTGCCGGGACGGCCTGGTCGAGGTGCGGTTACGGCAGGAGGAATGATGCGGGACGAGCTGGCCGGCTTCACCATCGGGGTCACCGCCGACCGGCGGCGCGACGAACTCGCCGCGCTGTTCCAGCGGCGTGGGGCGCGGGTGGTGCTCGCCCCGGCGCTGCGGATCGTCCCGCTGGCCGACGACAGCGACCTGCGTGAGGCCACCCGGGCCTGCCTGGAACACCCGCCGGACGTGCTGATGGCGAACACCGGCATCGGCATGCGCGGCTGGCTGGAGGCGGCCGAGGGCTGGGGGCTGGCCGAGCCGCTGCGCACCACGCTCGCCGGGGCGTACGTGGTGTCCCGGGGTCCGAAGGCGACCGGGGCGATCCGCGCCGCCGGGCTGCGCGAGCACTGGTCCCCGGAGTCGGAGAGCTGCGACGAGGTGATCGAGCATCTGGTCCGGCGCGGTGTGGCCGGCCAGGTCGTGGCGATGCAACTGCACGGCGAGCGGCAGCCCGAGTGCGCCGACGCGCTGGTGGCGGCCGGGGCCACGGTGATCGAGGTGCCGGTCTACCGGTGGGCGCCGCCGGCCGACCCGGCGCCGCTGCACCGGCTCATCGACCTGGTGGCCGGGCGGCTCGTCGACGCGGTCACGTTCACCTCGGCCCCGGCGGCCGAGGCGCTGCTGCGGGCGGCCGGGGACCGTACCGAGACGGTGCTGGAGGCGCTGCGCGGCGACGTGCTGGCCGGATGCGTCGGCACTGTCACCGCCGAGCCGCTGGTACGGCGCGGCGTGCCGGTGAGCGCGCCCAGCCGGGCCCGGCTGGGCGCGCTCGTGCGCACCATCGTCGAGGAGCTGCCCCGGCGTACCGTCTCGGTGAAGGCGGCCGGGCACGTGCTGACGCTGCGCGGGCACGCCGCTGTGGTGGACGGGGAACTGCGCCAGCTGGCGCCGGCCCCGATGGCGGTGCTGCGGGCGCTCGCCGCCTCGCCCGGGAAGGTGCTCTCCCGCACCGCGCTGCTGCGTACGCTGCCGCGCGGCGCCGACGAGCACGCCGTGGAGATGGCTGTCGCCCGCCTGCGGGCCGGCCTGAAGGCGCCCCGCGTGGTGCAGACGGTGGTCAAGCGGGGCTACCGCCTGCGGGTCGACTGACCCGCAGGCGGTCAGCCCACCGAGGCCGGGTAGCCGTGCTCGGCCTGGAGGCGGAGCATGGCGTGCTCGACCACAGTCACCAGCACCTGCTTGACCGAGTCGCGCCGCCGGGCGTCGCACAGCACCATCGGCACGTCCGGGGAGATGGCGAGCGCCTCCCGGATCTCCTCCAGCTCGTAGTGCGGCGCGTCTTCGAAGCGGTTCAACGCCACGACGTACGGCAGCTTGCGGTTCTCGAAGTAGTCCAGCGGCGCGAACGCGTCGGTGATCCGGCGGGTGTCCACGAGCACCGCCGCGCCCACCGCGCCCCTGATGATCTCGTCCCACATGAACCAGAAGCGCGTCTGGCCGGGCGTGCCGAACAGATAGAGGATCAGGTCCTCGGCCATTGTGATACGGCCGAAGTCCATGGCGACCGTTGTGGTCTCCTTGCCCGGCACCTTCGACGCGTCGTCGATGCCCACGCCGGCCGCGGTCATCAACGCCTCGGTGGTCAGCGGCTGGATCTCGGAGATCGCCCCGACGAGCGTGGTCTTTCCCACGCCGAAGCCACCCGCGATCACGATCTTCGCGGAGATGATCTCCCGGCCGCGGTTCACCCCGTCGGGGTCATAGTTCGCGAAGTCCACTTAGCACCCTTCCAAGCAGGTTCATCCGCGCCGCGAAACCCGTCGCGGGAGCGGCAGTGTGTAGCGTCAGCAGGCCCTCGGCCACCATGTCGGCGACCAGCACCCGGGTGACGCCCAGCGGCATCCGGGTGTAAGCGGCGATTTCCGCAAGCGACTGCGCCCGGCCCTCACAGACCGAGGAGATGCGGTACTTGTCGTGCCCGGCGAAGCGCGCCTCGGCCGACTGCGTCGGCGTGCTCGACAGCACCGCTTCGAGCGCGATGTTCTGCAACGGCTCGGTGCGGCCCCGGGTGACCGCGTACGGCCTTACCAGCGCGCCACGTGGATCACGTCGCGGTTCCAATTCGCGATCACCTCCCCTCGTACGGAGCCGCACCGGCTCCGGTCGTCAGCACCCCGGGCCGATCAGGACCGGACCGCGTCCCTCGGCAGCGGGACCAGTGCCTGGCCGACCCGCTCCACCAGCAGCGCCATCTCGTAGCCCACCTGGCCGACGTCGCAGCTGCGGGCCGCGAGCACGGCCATCGACGAGCCGTCGCTGATGGACATCAGGAACAGGTAGCCGCTGTCCATCTCGATCACGGTCTGCAGCACCCCGCCGGCGCTGAACATCCGCGCCGCGCCCTCGGTAAGGCTCACCACGCCGGAGGTGATGGCGGCGAGCTGGTCGGCCCGGTCGCCGGGCAGATCCCGCGAGGAGGCGAGCAGAAGTCCGTCCGCGGACACCGCCACCACGTGCGCGATGCCCGCGACGCTGTCGGCGAAGTTGGTGAGAAGCCACCCCATGTCCTGCATGGCCGCCGGCCTGTTCATCGGTTCGTCTCCTTGTTCGAGGTGCTGTTCAGGTCGGCGCCGGCCGTACGGCCCCGCTGGACGCCACGGTGGTAGGCGGAGAGCAGGCCGCGTACCTCGTCCGGCGTGCGCCGGCTGCGGTCCCGGCCGCTCTTCGGCTCGATGCCGCCGGGCACGAGCTGGGCCTGCGGCACCCGCTTGGGCAGGCCGGAACGGGTGGTGCCGCCGGTGGTGGGCTCCGCGGCACGGCTGGCCCGCGACCAGCCCTCGTCGGCCGCCGTACGCCAGGCCTCCGGGTCGATCGACGGCGCGGACGCGGGCTCGGCGGCGGGCGGCGCCGGGGGCGGCGTCGCGGCTGCCGGAGGCGTGGACGGGACCTCCGGCGGGCTGTACGCCGGCGGCGTGGTCAGCCCCGACGCCTGGGCGCCCGGGGTACGGGTGGGCAGCTTCGGACGTGCCGACGCCGCGGGGGGCGCCACGGCCGGCTGTGCCGGCGCGGGCGGCTCGTCGAACGTGGGACGGGTGAAGATGGTGGTCTCGTCCTCTCCGTGCGAACGGAACCAGACCGCCTCCATCTCGCGGAATATCGGCGCCTCGGCCCGCTGCTCGGGCCGGGCCACCACGGGCGTCGCCGGGGTGCTCTCCACCGCCGGCGCCGCGGCGAGCGGCTGGTAGGCCGGAGGTGCGGCCTGGGTAGCGGGTTGCGCCGCATCGACACCCGGCGTCCGCTTGGGCAGCGGGTCGAGCGCGGGATACGCCACGGTCGGGCCGGCCGACCAGCCCGCGCCGGAGACCGGTGCCGGCGCGGCGGGGGCGGGCGCCGCCGCCACCGGGGCGGGCGCCGCCACGGTGGGCAGCGCGCCGGTCGCTCCACCCAGTTGTACGGCGGGTGTGGTGTCGCGGGTCTCGGCGGGCGTCTGCCACCGGGACGGCGGGGCGGTGGTCGCCCCGCGCCACTGGTCGGCGAGCGTGGCGGTGGCCGCGCCCCGCCCGGCGCCGGCCAGCGCGTCGGCGGCACCGACCTGGCTGAGCGGCGACTGCTCCACGGCGAGCGGCTGACGCGGCCGGGTCAGCGGGGCCTGACCCCGGTTGGCCGGCAGCACCACAGTCGAGTTCGGCAGCGTGACCTGGGCGACGGTGCCGCCCTCGACGTTGCGGCGCAGTTCGACGCGGATCCCGTAGCGGGAGGCGAGCCGGCTCACCACGGCCAGACCCATCAGCCGGAACGCGGCCACGTCGACTGTCGGCGGCGCGGCCAGGCGCCGGTTGAGCGAGTCGAGCTGGTCGTCGCTGAGCCCCAGGCCGCGGTCCTCGATCTGGATCAGCACGTAGTCGCGGATCCGGCGGCCGTCGGCCACCACCGAGGTGTTCGGCGGCGAGAACCGGGTGGCGTTGTCGAGCAGCTCGGCGACCAGCCGGACGACGTCGTTGACGGCGTGCGCGGCGACCGAGATGTCGGTGTCGACGGTGCCGAACTCGATCCGGTTGTAGAGCTCCACCTCGGACTGGGCGGCGCGCAGCACGTCGACAAGGAGCGCGTCGTCGCGACGCGGCACGGCCGAGTCGGCACCGGCCAGCACCAGCAGGTTCTCGTCGTTACGGCGCATCCGGGTGGCCAGGTGGTCCAGCTCGAAGAGCTGCGCCAGCCGCTTCGGGTCCTCCTCGGAACGCTCGATCGCGTCCAGTTCGCCGATCATGCGGTCGACCAGGCTCTGCGAACGGCGGGCCAGGTTGAGGAACATCGCCGAGACGCTGGTCCGCAGCGCGGCCTGCTCGGCCGCGACCCGGACCGCCTCGCGGTGGACCACGTTGAAGGCCACCGCGACCTGGCCGACCTCGTCGCGGTTGCTGAGCTTGATCGGGTCCCGTACCTGCTGGACGATCTCGTCCACGCCGCCGTCGCCGATGGCGTTGACGTTCTGCAGCCGGCTCACCGCGTCCGGCAGGTCGTGGTTGGCCACGGCGAGCGCGCCTTCACGCAGCCGGCGCAGCGAGTCGTTGAGCGAGCGGGCGAGCACCACGGCGAGCGTCACCGCGATGGCGAGCGTGAGCAGCACGAGCAGGCTCTCCACGATCGCCTGCCGGATCACGTCGGCGCGTACCTCGTCGGCGTCGGCCAGCATCTCGTCCAGCAGCTGGATCTCGGCCCACCGCATCAGGTCGTCGACCGCACCGATGGCGGCGGACGCCTCGTCGCGGGTGACCAGCGAGGATCGTTCGACGGAGCGGGAGATGTCGCCGGCGACGCGGTCGGCGAGCTGGACGGCGTCACCGGAGACCGTGCGGTCCACCAGGGCCCGCTGGCTCGGCGTCGCGGTCCGGGAGAAGGTCAGCAGCGCCTCCTGCTGGCCGGTGAGCGTGGCCACGAAGGAGGAGAACTGCTCGCCGTCGATCCGGCTGCCACCGAGGGCGGTGAAGGCCACCGCCTGTTCCTCGGCCACCGCGGCCTTGGCGTGGGCGAACGCGGCCACCGCGCGGCGGGCGTCGGCCAGGCTCTCCGCGCCCGGCTGCTGGGCCAGCGCGTCGCTGTACGCGACCAGGTCGCCCAGGACGATCCCGTAGCGCAGGCTGGCCTCGGCCACCGGCATCTGGAGCCGGTCCAGCACCTCCTGCCGGGTGCCGTTCAACGTGGCCAGGTGGGCGTCGATCACCTTGAGCTGGTTGCTGATCGCCGCCGGCAGGTCACCGAGGTCGGCGCGCCCCTTCTGGTACGCGTCGATGCGCTCGTCGGTCTGACGCACGCGCAGGTTGTACGCGTCCGGCTTCTGGTTCGGGTCGGCCAGGAAGACCGCCGCCGCCATTCGCTCCTTGTGCAGGTCCTGGGTGAGCGCCGAGATGTCGACAGACACCGCGCTCAGCGACCGGATCCGGTCCGCCTCGTACGCGCCCTGGCCCACCGAGATGAGTCGGATAGTTGCCAGTGCGATGACGGCTGCCACCGGGACGACCAGGATGAGGGCGAGCTTGGAGCGGATCCGCGCGTCGCGCAGCCTGGGCAGGCGCCGACGGCGGTTCCGCTGTTCGGCGTTTGGGCTCCCGGGCAGGGTCGTAGGTCCGGTGCTCACGACATCGCCTCCGTCGTTTCTTCCACGCGCGACCCACTGACCCGTGCCTGGTGCAGCGGCCAGCGCCGCACGCGGCACGGCCGCGATTTCATCAGACGAGATCGTGTTTGGGAAGCCGCAGTGGGGCAGGAAACGGTCGGGGGTGGCGCAACCCGGGATCCGATCACCTAATACCTTCTTTTCTCCAACCCCCTGAACAGGGGATGTCACTCCAGAGTGGTCATACGCTTCTGTGCAGTAATTGTCGGTTAATGTTCCGTGTCCCCAGCATGTGGGATAGCCGTCCCGAAACAGGACTCCGGATCCCGGCTTGACCACAGGCCCCGGCATTGGCAAGGTTTTGCAGGCTTCGCGCACACCGTACGGCACACCAATCCCGTTCCTCCACTGAGGACGGACTAGCGGCGGTGATCGGGCGTCGGCCCGCGCCGCACCTGGAGGACTGAGTTGAGCCCCATCCGCTCCGCGAGCATCGCGGCGCTCGCATCGGCCGTGCTGGCCACCACGCTCACCGGCTGCGGGATCGGCGGGGAACCGCAGGACACCAGCCCCATCGTGATCGCCGCCGATCTGGAGCTCTCCGGCGCCTCGGCGCCCGTCGGCAAGGTCTACCAACGGGCCCTGGAACTGAAGGTCGAGCAGTTGAACGCCTCCGGCGCACTGGGCGGCCGGAAGATCGATCTGAGGATCAAGGACAACCGCTCGGACGCCGCGGAATCCTTGCGGAACATCAATGATTTCAGCGGTGACTCGCGGGTGAGCGCCGTCATCATGGGCGGCTGCAACGAATGCGCCGTCGGTGCGGCCCGTACGATCGGCGAGAAGCGCATTCCGACGATCGCACTGGCGTCGTCGAGCGCCGTCACCGAGCCGGTGGCCGAGCGGCGATATGTCTTCAAGCTCGCCCCGAACGCCGCGGACAGCGCCGCCGCGCTCGCCGCCGAACTGGACCGGCGCAACGTCCGCAAGGTGGCGCTGCTGCACAGCGCCGAGGGCTACGGCCAGGAAGGGCTCACCGCCCTGCGCCGCGAGCTGAGCAAGACCAGCGTGAAACTGGTCGGCAACGAGTCGGTGCGGTCCACCGACACCGAGGTGACCACGCAGATCAACGAGCTGATCGAGGGCAAGCCGCAGGCGCTGGTCCTGTGGACCACGCCGGAGCAGGCGACGCTCGCCGCCACCACCGCCCGGCAGAGCAAGTTCCGCGGGTCGCTGTTCTTCGACGCCTCGGCCGCCGGTGACCTCTTCCTGGGCCCGTCGGCCCGATCCACCGAGGAGGCGACGCTGATCTTCACCCAGACCATGGTGATCGACGACGTGATCGCCACCACCCCGGCCAAGGCCGCGCGGCGGCAGTGGTTCCAGGACTACACCGCCCGGTTCGGCGGCTACAACGGCTTCTCCTCGTTCGCCGCGGACGCGGTCCAGCTGATCGCCGACGCCGAGCAGCGGGCCGGCGGCGAGCCCGGCAAGGTCGACCGGGACGCGCTGCGCGACGTGCTGGAGACCGCCCAGCTCGACGGGCTGTCCGGGCCGATCCGGATGACGCCGGACAACCACTCCGGGCTGATGCCGCAGGCGTTGACGACGCTCGTTGCTCGTGGTGGGCGTTGGCGGCTCGCCGGCTAGTCACTGTTGGGGGCGTGGCCCCACCGCAACCGGCTCCGGGCGGTCAGGCTTGATCCCTGCGCCGGTTGCGGTGGGGCCACGCCTGTCGTGGTCGGCCGCCATCCGTGGGTTGAGGTTTACCTTCTGGGTGCTCGGTCGACGTCGGGTTCTCGGGTCAGTGGCTAGCGGGCTGAGGTGGTGGCGCGGACCCAGGGCAGGGCCAGGCGCTCGATGAGGCTGAGGGCGGCGTAGAGCACGATGCTCATCAGGGCCACCAGCACGATCGCCGCCCACGCGGTCGCGGTGTCGCCGACACCGTTGTACTGCAGGATCTGGTAGCCCAGGCCCGGACGGTCCGAGTAGAACTCCCCGATCACGGCGCCGATCGCGGCCAGCGGCATGGCCACCTTGAGGCCGACGAAGATCTGCGGCAGCGCCGCCGGGAAGCGCACCTTGCGGAACGACTGCCACCACGACGCGTTCAGCGACCGGCCCAGTTCCGCCAGATCCGCCGGGGTGGTGGTCAGCCCGGTCGCGGTGGAGAGCACGATCGGGAAGAAGCAGAGCAGGAACACCATGGTCAGGATGGGCTTCTGCCCCCAGCCCACGGCCACCACCAGCAGCGGCCCGAACGCGATCTTCGGGACCGCGTTCACCGCCACCAGCAGCGGCGCGAACATCCGCTCCACCCGGCGGGAGGCGGCCAGCGCCATCCCGATCAGCACCCCCGCCACCGACGAGAGCAGGAAGCCGAGCACTGTCATCCAGGTGGTGATGCCCAGCGCGGGCAGCAGCACCTCGGTGGTGCCGGCGAGGGACCTCCCCACCGCCTGCGGCGGGGGCAGCGCGGCCGGGTGCACCAGGTTCAGCCCCGAGGTGACGAGCCACCAGGCCGCCACCGCGATCACCAGGCCGAGCGCCGGCAGTCCCACCGCCGCCGGGCGTACGGCGATCCCGCGCCGGACGACCGCCGGGCGCGGCGGCGTCTCCGGCCGGGCCTCGGTCGACTGTGTCAACGTGTGCTCCTCTCTGCGCCGGTCGGCGTGACCGGCACGCGAAGGGGGTGCGCCCCACCGGGGTGTCCGGCGGGTCGCACCCCCGTTGGCCCGAGCGGACCGGTCAGGCCTTCGGCGCGAGGTTGAAGTCGATGATCTGGTCCGGGGTGAGGTTCTGCTTGAGCGCACCTGCGCCCTGGAGCAGCGCGATGCTCTTGGCCACCCGGCCGCTGTCCAGCGTGCCGATCGCGGTGCCGGAGTTGCTCGACCGGACGTACGCGGCCATCAGCTGAAGCTCGGCGGAGGCAGCGGCCGGCACGGCGGCCGGCACGTTCTTCTTCAGGATCTCGGCCGCCTCGTCGGGGTTCGCCAGCGAGTACTCCAGGCCCTTGAGCAGCGCGGCGGTGAACTTCTTCACCATCTCCGGCTTCTCCTTGGCAATCTTCGAGGAGGTGATCAGCGCGTTGCCGTAGAGGTCCTGCATCACGTTGCTGTACGGCAGGACGACCGGCTTCTTCTTGGTCACCGTCTCCACCGTCGGCTGGCCGACGACGAACTGGCCGATGCCGTCCACCGACCCCGAGCCGAGCATGCCGATCAGGCCCTGCGCCTCACCGTTGACCCAGGTCACCTTGCTGCCGTCGATGCCGGCGAGCCGCGCGTACGTCGGGAAGAGGTTGCGCACGACGGACGTCGGGGTGTCGGCGAGCTTCTTGCCCTCGAGGTCCTTCGGGGTGGCGATGTTCTTGCCCTCGACCGTGACGATCGCGGCCATGGTGCGCTGCTGGATCGCGGCCACCGCCACGAAGTCCTTGGCCTGGCCGTTGCCGAGCTGGAGGATGCCACCGGTCAGGTCGATCGGGCCGAAGTCGGCCTGACCGCCGGTGATGGTCTGGATGACGGAGCCGGTGCCCTGACCGGGCTTGATGTCGACGTCGAAGCCGGCCTCCTTGAAGAAGCCCTTGTCCTTCGCCACCCAGGCGTAGGAGTCACGCCCGAAGTTGCCGAACGAGGTGAGGTACGTCACCTTCTCCAGCGCCGCGCCGTTGCCGCCGCCGCTCTCGGACTTGTCCGAGTCGCTGCTGCAGCCGCCCACCAGGGCGAGGGCGGTGGCCAGAGCCGCGGCGGCGACCGTACGGGTCAGCCTTCTCATCAGTGCACCATGTCCTTTCCGACCAGGACTTCTTCGCCGGTCGGGTCGTGGGTCCGACGGGGTCGGCAGGTGGTTCGGCCGACTGGACCGTCGTGAGGGGACTCTTCGCGCGCAACAGCGTACGAGAAGGCAGATGACCTGCCGCCGCCGTCCCGGTTGCGGAACGGAAACGAAGTTGCGTGACGGAAAGCGGACTGACGTCCACCCCGGACGGTGCTATAAGCACAGTCCCCCGCTACGCTAGCCCGGCTCGCGTCGGAGACGACGTGGCCGAGACGACGTGGAAGGGAGCCGGCAGGACATGATCCGACTGTCCGGGGTGTCCCGCACCTTCGACGGCCGTTCGGGGCGGGTGGAGGCGCTGCGCGGCATCGACCTCGACGTCGCCGAAGGCGAGTTCGTCGCCGTCCTCGGCCGGTCCGGCTGCGGCAAGTCCACGCTGCTGCGCATGATCGCCGGCCTGCTGCCGGTCACCGGCGGCGAGATCACCGTGGCCGGTACGCCGATCACGAAGCCCCGCCGCGACGTGGCCATGCTGTTCCAGCGACCGGCGCTGCTGCCCTGGCGCTCGGTGCTGGACAACGTGCTGCTGCCGGTGGAGATCTTCGGCTGGCGCCGGGCCGAGCACCGCGACCGGGCCCGCCAGTTGCTGGAGATGGCCGGGCTGGGCGGCTTCGAGAAGCGCCTCCCGCACGAGCTGTCCGGCGGCATGCAGCAGCGCGTGTCACTGTGCCGGTCGCTGATCGGCTCGCCCCGGGTGATGCTCATGGACGAGCCGTTCTCCGCGCTCGACGCGCTCACCCGCGAGGAGCTCTCCGGCGAACTCCAGCGGGTGCACATGGAGACCAGTGCGACGATCGTCTTCGTCACCCACTCGATCGACGAGGCGGTGCTGCTCGCCGACCGGGTCGTCGTGCTCAGCCCGCGCCCCGGGCGCATCCGCGAGGTGGTCGAGGTGAACGTGCCCCGGCCCCGCACGCTGGGCCGCCACGAACACCTGGAAGACGTCGCGCGGATCAGCGCCGAGCTGCACGAACTGCTGATGGAGCGGGACGCCCCCGGCGTACCCGTCGGAGGCCGGTGACCATGCGGGTCTCGGTGTTCACCGAACCCCACCGCGGTGCGGACTACGACGACCAGCTCCGGTTCGCCCGGCTGGTCGAGGAGACCGGCTTCGAGGGCTTCTTCCGGGCCGACCACTACCGGGCCATGGGGGACGAGCCGGCGCCGCCCGGCCCCACCGACGCCTGGCTGACGCTCGCCGCGCTGGCCCGGGAGACCTCCCGGATCCGGCTCGGCACGCTCGTCACGTCCGCCACGTTCCGGCTCCCCGGGCCGCTCGCCGTCATGGTCGCCCAGGTCGACCGGATGAGCGGCGGCCGGGTCGAGCTGGGCATCGGTGCCGGCTGGTACGAGCGCGAGCACACCGCGTACGGCATCCCGTTCCCGCCCGTCGCCGAACGCTTCGACCGGCTCGCCGAGCAGCTGGAGATCGTCACCGGGCTGTGGCGCACCCCGTCCGACGAGACGTACAGCTTCACCGGTGAGCACTACCGGCTGGTCGACGCGCCCGCGCTGCCCAAGCCGGTGCAGCGGCCCGGCCCGCCGGTGATCGTCGGCGGCCGGGGACCGAAGCGCACACCCGAGCTGGCCGCCCGCTACGCGGACGAGTTCAACATGCCGTTCAAGAGCGTCGCCGAGACCGCCGCCGCGTACGACCGGGTGCGGGAGGCGTGTGACCGCGCCGGGCGGGCCGACTCCGGCCGCGCGCCGCTGACGCTCTCGGCCGGCATCGTGGTGGCGATCGGGCGCACCGACGCCGAGGCGCAGCGCCGGGCCGCGCCGCTGCACGTCACCAGCGCGCTGCCGCCGGAGGACCCGGTGGTCGGCTCCCCCGCCCAGCTGGTCGACCGGATCGGCGAGTTCGCCGCGATCGGGGCCAGCCGGGTGCACCTGCGCCTGATCGACTTCGACGACCTCGACCACGTGGAGCTCATCGCCGCCGAGGTGCTCCCCCGACTGGACGGACCACGATGACCGAACTCTCCGCCGACCTCGAACTCGGCCCGGTGGGCCAGGAGATCGTGTACGAGAACGACCGCGTACGCGTCTGGCACATCCGGCTCGAGCCGGGTGAGCGGCAGCCGCTGCACCGCCACGACCACCCCTATCTGGTGGTGGCGATCCAGGGCGCGAAGAACGTGGTGCAGACCATCGACGGCGCCACCATCGACGCCGACGAGCCGACCGGCGGCGTGGTCTACCGGGATCCGGGCGCGGTGCACATGCTCACAAACGTCGGCGACACCACCTACCTCGCGCGCCTGGTCGAGCTGAAGTAGCCACGCCGGGAGGTTCGCCGCGCCGCGCGGCGGCAAGGTGGCGATCGGGGTCACCGGGCCGTAACGTGCCGGACATGGCCTTTCGGACGTGGGGCAGGCTGCTGCTCACGGCGCTCGGCGTGAGCGTGCTGGCCGGGGCCGGCCAGTTGGGCATCGCGTACGGCTTCGGAGTCGTACGCCTCGACGGCGCGTTCGTCGACGTCTCGGTCAACCGGTGGCCCGCCCAGCTCGTCTGGGTGGGCTGGTTCGCCGCTGTCGCCACGGTCGCCGGAGCCGTCCTCACCGAGCGCATCGCCCGCCGCGACGACGGTCCCGGCGGCACCACCGAACTGCTCTCCGTCGCCGGCGTCAGCGCGCTCGGCGCGATGGTGGTCGCCCCGCTGTGCATGCAGCCGGCCCGCGCTGCCGAGCTGGGCGGATCCGTCGACGCGGCCTGGGCCGCCGGCATCTGCGCCGCGCTCGGGGCCGTGGTCGGGGCGGGTGCCGCGATCGCCGTGCTGCTCAAGCCGCCGTTCGGCTGGGGAGTGGCGATCACCGCCGGGATCGTCTGGCTGTTCGCGCTGCTCTCCGTCGCGCCCACGATCCTCTCCAGCCGCCCGCTGGCCACCGTACGGCTCGGCGTGCTCGAACCCTCCTGGCTGGATGCGGAGGCGGCGCAACGCCTGTCCATGCTGCTGCTGCCGGTGCTCGCCCTGCTGGCCGGCGGGGCGGTCGGCGTGCTCGCCCGCCGGGCCGAATGGCCGCCGCTGGTCGGCGGGGCGGCCGGGGCGGCCGGTCCCGTGCTCGTCGCGTTCGCCTACCTGACCGCCGGTCCCGGCTCGGCCACCGACCGCTACCAGGTCGCGCCCTACTACGGCGCGCTGATCGCCGTGATCGCCGGTGCGCTCGGCTCGACCGCCACCACGATGCTGCCCCGGCCGGTCACCGCCAGCGGTGACCCCGACGCGGTCGAGGCCACCGACATCCTCGCGCCGCTGCCGCACTCGTCCGCCCCGGCCGCCGCCACCGTCCCGCCCACGCCTCCGGTGACGAGCGGCGCCGCCGCACCCGCTCACTGGAGCTGGCCCGAGCCCGGCGGCTCGACCACGACGTCGGCGCCCACCGGTGCCGACCTTCCCGCCGCCGACCCGCCTGCCGTCCCCGGTCTGCCCACCGCTGATCAGCCGGCGGGCGACCGTCCGGCCACCGTTGACACGACGACCCACGGCCAGCCCATGCCGGGCCTGCTGCCCCCGGGGCGCCGGACCTCGGCCATCGACGTGCTCGCCGCGGGCCGCCCCGACCCGATCCCGGCCCCGGGCACGGGTCCGGGCACGGGTCCGGGCACGGGTCCGGGCACGGGTCCGGGCACGGGTCCGGGCACGGTTCCAGAGTCGAGCGTCACCCCGGCCGCCGCCTCCGCATCCGCCGGCGGCGAGAGCGCCGCCCCCGCTGCCCCGGCCGCCGGGTCGGACGATGCGGCACCGGCTCAGGAAACGACGGCGGCCACGCCACGGGTCACCCGGCCCCGCCGTACCCGCGCCGGCCGGTCCACCGGCGGACCAGGGTCACCCGCCGACGGTCCCACCGCACCCCGCGCCGCGGATGCCACCTCCCCGGGCACCGCCGCCGAGGACGCCTCGCCGCTCACCGGCGGCACCCCCGAGAACCACGTCCCCGGCCCCCGGACGGACGGCGGCGACCTGACCGGACCGGACCGGGCCGACGCGGACAGCGCCGCCGCGCCACCGGCCGAGCCCACTGCCGGGACCGGCCGCCCCACCCGCTCGCGGCGTGGCCGCACCCCGAAGGCCGGACCACGCGCCACCGGCCCGGCCGCACCCGACTCCGCCCCGGCCGACGCCACGCCGACGACGCCGGTCGGGCAGGGCGGCCCGGCGGCGAACGCCGACCCGATCCCACCGGCCGCGAACCCGGCCCGGGACGACGCGAGCGCGGCCTCGACGCCCGGCAGTGTGGACCCCGGCACGCCCGGCGGTTCCCTCGACGGCCCGGCTCCCCGCACGGGCTCCCCGGCCGGCGAGGACGCACCGCCCGGTCGTACCCGACGTAGTTTCTTCTTCGACGACGGCCCGGCGCCGGCCCCGTCGCCCCGGCCCCGGTTCCCGATGTTCGAGGAGGTCGCCGGCGCGCCCGGCGAGGTACGCCCGGCCTGGCCGATCACCCCGGCGAGCCGCCCGCAGCGCGCCACCGCCGAACCGGACGCGCCGGCAGGGGACAGCGTGGAGGCGGTCACCCCGGCCGAGCCGGCACCGCGTCCCCGCCGTCGGGGTCTGCCCGAGCCGGGCGCGAGCGCCGGCTGGGACGCGCTCACCACGAACGCCCGTCCCGCCGGGCCGGTTTCCCGGCCGGAGGAGAAGGCCGCACTGCCTGTCGCCCGACCGGAGCCGACGACCGCCGTACCGGCCGAGGCCGGTGCCGGCACCGCGCTGCCCGAGGCCACCGCGCCGGAGACGGGCGAGCCGGACCTCCGGCGCGGGCGGCACGCCGGCCCGGCGGACGCCGACACGCCCGCCGGGAAGACGAAGACCCGGCGCGGCCTGTTCCGGCGTAACCGGCCCAAGGCCGACCCGGAGCCGCCCGACCGTGCGGCCGAGCCGGACGCCGCTACCGACGACGAGTACGTCGACTGGGTCGCCGGTCTCGCCTCGGACGACAACGCCGCCGACGCCCGCTCGCTGCGTACCGGGCGGCACCACCGCGACTGAACGGCGACCCGGGGCGGGCCGGATCGACACGCCCGCCCCGGCCTCGCTCACGCCAGCGGCAGGTACACCCGTGAGCCGGAGGCGACGAACTCCTCCGACTTGCCGCGCATACCCCGCGCGGCATAGTCCTTCAGCTCCTGCGTGATCTTCATGGAGCAGAACTTCGGCCCGCACATCGAGCAGAAGTGCGCGGTCTTCGCCGGCTCGGCGGGCAGCGTCGCGTCGTGGTACGCCCTCGCGGTCTCCGGGTCGAGCGCCAGGTTGAACTGATCGGACCACCGGAACTCGAACCGGGCCTTCGACAGCGCGTCGTCCCACGCCTGCGCGCCCGGGTGCCCCTTGGCCAGGTCGGCCGCGTGCGCGGCGATCTTGTACGCGATCACGCCCGCCTTCACGTCGTCGCGGTCGGGCAGCCCGAGGTGCTCCTTCGGGGTGACGTAGCAGAGCATCGCGGTGCCGAACATGCCGATCATCGCCGCGCCGATCGCCGAGGTGATGTGGTCGTACGCGGGTGCGACGTCGGTGGTCAGCGGCCCGAGCGTGTAGAACGGCGCCTCGTGGCACCACTCCTGCTGGAGGTCCACGTTCTCCTTGATCTTGTGCATCGGCACGTGCCCGGGGCCCTCGATCATCACCTGGACGTCGTACTCCCAGGCGATCTTCGTCAGCTCACCGAGCGTGCGCAGCTCGGCGAACTGCGCCTCGTCGTTGGCGTCCGCGATGGAGCCGGGACGCAGGCCGTCGCCCAGGGAGAACGTCACGTCGTACTTCGCGAGCAGCGAACACAGCTCCCGGAAGTTGGTGTAGAGGAAGTTCTCCTCGTGGTGCGCCAGGCACCAGGCCGCCATGATCGAGCCGCCCCGGGACACGATCCCGGTGACCCGGTCCACCGCCAGCGGCACGTACGGCAGCAGCACACCCGCGTGCACAGTCATGTAGTCGACGCCCTGCTCCGCCTGCTCGATGACCGTCTCGCGGAACACCTCCCAGCTCAGCTTCACCGGGTCACCGCCGACCTTCTCCAGCGCCTGGTAGATCGGCACCGTGCCGATCGGCACCGGCGCGTTCCGCACGATCGCCTCGCGGGTCTCGTGGATGCGCCTGCCGGTGGACAGGTCCATCACGGTGTCCGCGCCCCACCGGGTGGCCCAGGTCAGCTTCTCCACCTCCTCGGCCACCGACGAGGTGACAGCCGAGGTGCCGATGTTGGCGTTGACCTTCACCAGGAACGCCTTGCCGATGATTGCCGGCTCGCACTCCGGGTGGTTGACGTTCAGCGGCAGCACCGCCCGGCCGGCCGCGATCTCGTCCCGGACGAACTCCGGCGTCACCGACTCCCGGATCGCCACGAACTCCATCTCCGGCGTGACGATCCCGGCCCGGGCGTAGGCGAGCTGAGTCGGACGGGTGCCCGCCAGCGGCGTGCCGGCGCCGCGTACCGGGGCGACGTCGCCCCGCTCGGCGATCCACGCCCCACGCAGCGCGGGCAGCCCCGCCTCCGGGTCGGAGCCGGGACCGGAGGTGTCGTAGAGCCGTACCGGTGGGTTGTCCCCGGTCAGCGTCACCTCGGCGAACGGCACCCGGATGTCCGGGCGTGACCCTTCCACGTACACCTTGCGACGTGCCTGCATGACAGCCTCCCTGTCGCTCATGCGGACCAGCCGAAGTGGTCCAGCGGGCCGCGTCCCGCGCCCAGCTCCCAGGTCCGCGCGCCGGTCAGCGCGCGGGTGACGTACTCCTTGGCGGCCTCCACCGCGACCGGCACCGCGTCGCCCGCGGCGAGCCGGACCGCGACGGCGGCCGAGAACGAACAGCCGGTGCCGTGGTTGTGCCGGGTGTCCACCCGGGGCGCGCGCAGCAGCCGGGTGGTCCCGCCACCAGCGAGCACGTCCACCGACTCGCCGTCGGCGTCCACGTCGCCGCCGGTCACCACCACGAAGGCCGGTCCGCGCGCGGCGAGCGCCTCGGCCGCCGCGACCATCTCCTCCACGGTGCCCACCGGGCCTCCGGTGAGGGCCGCGGCCTCCGCGCAATTGGGTGTCGCCACCTCCGCGTACGGCAGCAGCCGCTCGACCGCCTCCACCACGCCGAGCCGGTGCCCGCTCGTGGCGACGAGTACCGGGTCGACGACCAGGTGCGGCAGCCGCCCGGCCCGGGCCGCCTCGGCCACCGCGTCGGCGACCGCCGGGGTGCCGAGCATTCCCGTCTTCACGGCCCGCACGTCGAAGTCGCCGAGCACGCTGTCCATCTGGTCGCGCACTGTCTGCGGTGGCAGCGGCAGGACGGCGTCAACACCCCTGGTGCTCTGCGCGGTGACGGCGGTGAGCACGCTCGTGCCGTACGCCCCGAGCGCGGCGAACGTCTTGAGGTCGGCCTGGATGCCCGCTCCTGCTCCGGAGTCGGATCCGGCGATGCTGAGAACTGTTTTCGGCGTCACTTGTCTTCTCCGGTGGTTGCGGTTCAGGGCTGCGGCCGACCGTGCCCACTCCGGGCGGTCAGGCTTGATCCCTCCGTGGTCACGGTCGGCCGCAGCCCTTCTCGTGTGGGCCTTCGTCGGATCGCGCGGGGTGGGTGTGCGCCACACGGGTGGTCGCCTCCTGGAAGGCTCTGCCCAGCGTGGTGGCGGTTTCGGTGGGGTCGTTGGCGCGCATGACGGCTCCCAGGACTGCTACTCCTGTTGCGCCCGCCTCAACGCAGGCCGCTACCTGAGCTGCCGTTTCGATGCCGCCGAGGGCGAGCACCGGGACCGGGCTGGCTTTCACCAGCTCGCTCAATCCGTCCGGTCGCAACGCCGGGCCGTAGCCGGGCTTGGTCTTTGTCTCGTAGACCGGGGACAGCGTCGCGTAGTGCTCGGTGGTGAGCCGGGCCAACTCGGCGGCGTCGTGGCAGGAGCGGCCGACGAGTCCGACGGCGGGCGGCGGGTACGGGCCGGCGGCGGGCAGGTGCACCGCGTCCCCGTCGAGCGGGTCGGGTCCGGCGACGATCAGCGTGCCGCCCGCCTCGGCGAGGATCGCGCGCAGGTCGACGGCGAGCGCGAGGCGTTCGGCGCGGGGCAGGTCCTTCTCCCGCAGCACCACCCACCGCACTCCCCCACCCACGGCCCCCGCCACCACGTCAACGAGCCGCCTCCGCGCCACCCGACGATCGGTCAACAGCACGACCCCGGTCGAGCCGGTGTAGTTCTTGGTACGCGGCCGCCCCTGCGGGGGCGTGTCCGTACCAAGATCCGCGACGCGTAGGGCGGTCACAGGTCGGGCCGTCCCTCGTCGGGGGTGGACGCCTGGGCGTGGAAGCGGCGGGCGATGCGGCCCGCGCCGTACGCCAGGCGCCCGGCCTCGACCGCGTACCGCATCGCCGTGGCCATCGCCACCGGGTCGGCGGCCCGGGTCACGGCGCTCGCCAGCAGCACCGCGTCGCAGCCCAGCTCCATCGCGAGCGCCGCGTCGGACGCGGTGCCGATGCCCGCGTCGAGCACCACCGGCACGTCGACCGACTGCCGGATCAGCCGGATGTGGTGCGGGTTGCCGATGCCCAGTCCGGAACCGATCGGCGACCCGGCCGGCATCACCGCCGCGCAGCCCACGTCGGCCAGCCGCCGCGCGAGCACCGGATCGTCCGACGTGTACGGCAGCACCGTGAACCCGTCCGCCACCAGTTCCTCGGCGGCGCGCAGCAGCTCCACCCCGTCGGGCAGGAGCGTGCGCTCGTCGCCGATCACCTCAAGCTTCACCCAGTCGGTGTCGAACGCCTCCCGCGCCAGGTGCGCCGTCTTCACCGCCTCCACGGCGGTACGGCAGCCGGCCGTGTTCGGCAGCAGCCGTACGCCGCACCGCTCCACCAGGTCGAGCAGGCCGCCCGACCCACCGGGCGTGGTGTCCACCCGGCGCAGCGCCAACGTCACCAGCTCGGTGCCGGAGGCCCGGATCGCCTGCTCCAGCACGTGCAGGTTGGCCGCGCCGCCGGTGCCGAGGACGAGCCGGGAGCCGAACGTGACCCCACCGATCTCAAGCGTGGACATCCGCTCACCCGCCCTGGGTGGCGCTGAGCACCTCGACCCGGTCGCCGTCGCGCAGCACGCTCGCCGACCAGCCGCCGCGCGGCACCACCTCACCGTTCACCGCCACCGCGAGCCCGCGCTCCCGGTCGGTGACCGCGCGGACCACCTCCGCGACTGTGACACCGTCGGGCAGCGTCCGGCCGGTGCCGTTGACGATCAGTTCCACGTGCGCTCCTTCCCGAAGCGATCCGGGGTGAAGGGGGCGAGCGCGGGATCCGGCTCGCCGGTGACGATCAGTTCGGTGACCAGGTCGGCGGTGACCGGGGTGAGCACGATGCCGTGCCGGTGGTGCCCGGTGGCCGCGAGCACGCCCGGCCGCCCGGGCAGCGGCCCGATGATCGGCGCGTTGTCCGGCGTACCGGGACGCAACCCGGCCACGGCCTCCGCCAGCTCGTACTCGACGAGTTCCGGCACCAGCTCGGCGGCGGCGCGCAGCAGCGTCAGCACCCCACCGGCGGTGACAGCGGTGTCGGCGCGCTCCTCGACTGTCGCCCCGACGACGACCTCACCGCTGTCCCGGGGCACCAGGTAGACCGACTCGCTGTCCGCGTACCCCCGGATCACGTGCCGGAAGCCCGGCGGGCCGCCGCCCGGCGCGCGCAGCCGCAGCACCTGGCCCTTCACCGGGCGGACCGGCAGGCTGGTCAGCGCCGCCGCGCCGCAGCCGGCCGCGACCACCGTGACGCGGGCGTCCACGTCGGACAGCGCGCCGACGCGGGCGGGGCGCAGCTCCGCACCGGCGCGTTCGGCGGCAGTGCGCAGCGCGGCGACCAGCCGCCGCGGGTCGACCTGGTGGTCGCCGGGGGCCACCGCGCCGCCGCGCACGCGCGGCGCCAGCGCCGGTTCGCGGTCGCGCAGCTCCGACGGCCGCAGCGGCGTGATCGGCAGTTCCAGACCCTGTTGGTACGACCACAGCCGCCCCGCCTCGGCCAGGTCGTCGGCGGTGAGCCCGACGACGAGCGTGCCCTCGGTGCGGTACCCGATGTCGACGCCGCTCGCCCCGGCCAGCTCGGCTGCGAAACCGGGCCAGCGGGCGGCGGACTCGACGAGCAGCGCGGTCAGCTCGTGCTCACCGAAGTACGCCTCGGCGACCGGCGACAGCATCCCGGCGGCCACCGACGAGGCGCCCGACCCGGGCCGGTCGTCGTGCACCACCACGCGCAGTCCGCGCTGCGCGCACCGCCACGCGATCGCCCACCCGATCGGCCCGCCCCCCACCACCGCCACGTCGGTAAGGAAGGGCCCCCTTTTAACGCCTCCGGTAGAGGAAGGGCCCCCTTTTAACACGTCAGCGCCCGCATCAGCTCGGCGGTGGCGTGTGCGGGATCGGCGGCCAGGCTGAGCGCGCCGACCACCGCCACCCCGTACGCCCCGGCGGCCCGCAACGTCGGCACGGTCCCGGCGGTGACCCCACCGATCGCGATCACCGGCACGCTCACCGCCTCGGCGACCGCGCGTATCCCCTCGGGGCCGATCGGATCCGGCAGGCCGGCCTTGGTGGTGGTGACGTGGCACGGGCCCACGCCCAGGTAGGTCGCGCCCGCGTCCACCGCCACGCGGGCGCCGGCCGGCTCGCGGGCGGTCGCGCCGAGCACGGCGTCCGGGCCGAGCACCCGGCGCGCGGCTGCGACCGGCAGGTCGTCCGCGCCGACGTGGCCCCCGGCGGCGTCCACCGCGAGCGCCACGTGCAGCCGGTCGTTCACCAGGCACCGCGCCCCGTACGGCCGGCAGGCGTCGACCACCAGCCGGGCCAGCTCGTACGCCTCCCGGTCGGTGGCGTCGTCCTCCACACGCACCTGTACGACGAGGTCGGCGCCCGCTACGGGCAGGGCGGCACGCAGCACGGCGAGCGGGTCACGCCCCGGCCGGGTGTCGGTGATGAGATGCAGTCGTCCCAGGGACAGCACGGCAACGCTCCTCCCTGCGCCGGCATTACCCGGATCAGGTTCGACGGTCGGGGGCTCCCAGCCCCCCTCTCAGCCCGGTCCGCACCGGGCTCCCGTGGGTCACTTGCGGCCTACCGTACGACGCCTCCCGCCCGTACGGAAGCCCTCCGTAACGTTCCTCCCACGCCAACGCGCGCCGATCTTGCAGTTGTCGCCCCCGCAGAAGCCGCGAAACGGGCACCCGAGGGGCAGAAACTGCAAGATCGACGCGCGGACGGTGGGGCGGGCGTCAGAGGATGGCGTCCAGGGCCTCCAGGTCCTCGTCTGAGGGCTGCCAGGTTCCCGCCTCGGCGTTGGACTTCACCTGCTCTGGGGTCGTCGCGCCGGCGATCACCGACGTTACGGCGGGACGGGCGGCCAGGCCGCCGATGGCCACCTGGAGCATGCTGATGCCGCGCTCGGCCGCGTACGCCTCGATCGCCTCGATGACGTCCCAGCGCGCGGCGGCCAGCCGTTCGGCGTACCGGCCGCCACCGGCCAGCCGGCTACCGGCCGGGGGCGCCTCGCCCCGCTTGTACTTGCCGGTGAGCAGCCCGTTTGCGAGCGGGAAGAACGGCAGCATGCCCAGGCCGAACCGCTCGCAGGCCGGGATGACCTCGTCCTCGACGCCGCGTTCCAGCAGCGAGTAGTGGTTCTGCGCGGAGATGAACCGGGTACGGCCCTGCGACGACGCGGTCCAGTCGGCGTCGGCGATCTGCCACCCGGCGAAGTTGGAGTTGCCCAGGTAGCGCACCTTGCCGGCGGTCACCAGGTCGTTCAGCGCGGCCAGCGTCTCGTCGATCGGGGTGCCCGGGTCGGGCTCGTGCATCTGGTACAGGTCGATGTGGTCGGTGCCGAGCCGGCGCAGCGACGCCTCGACGGCGCGGGCGATGTAGCGGCGAGCGCCCCGGGCGCCGTGGTCCGGCCCGTTCGCGCCGTTCATGTCCATGCCGAACTTGGTGGCCACCACCACGTCGTCGCGGCGGCCCTTGAGCGCCTGACCGAGCAGTTCCTCGGAGGCACCCTGCGGCTCACCGTAGATGTCGGCGGTGTCGAAGAAGTTGATCCCGGCGTCGAGCGCGGCGTCCACCACCGCCCGGGTGCCGTCGAGGTCGAGCTTGCGGCCGAAGTTGTTGCAGCCGATACCGACAACGGACACCACGAGCCCGGAGTCGCCCAGCCGGCGGAAGGTCATCTCACTCACGAGATCCACCCTATGCCCGCTCCCCGGGGCCCACCCTCGGGTAGCAGCTCAGCCCACGTCCCAGACCGGCTCCGGTGTCTCCACCACGTCGCCGTCGCCACGGAACAGCACGAACCGGTCGAAGGTACGGGTGAACCACCTGTCGTGGGTGACAGCGACGACCGTTCCCTCGAACGCGGTCAGCCCGGCCTCCAACGCCTCGGCCGAGGCCAGGTCGAGGTTGTCCGTCGGCTCGTCGAGCAGCAGCAGCGTCGCCCCGGACAGTTCCAGCAGCAGCACCAGGAAGCGGGCCTGCTGCCCGCCGGAGAGCGTGCCGAACCGCTGGTCGCCCTGACCGGCCAGCTCGTACCGGGACAGCGCCGCCATCGCGGCGTGCCGGTCCATGCCGGCCCGGTGGTCGTCGCCGCGCCACAGCACCTCGACGAGGGTCTTGCCCATCAGCTCCGGCCGGTCGTGGGTCTGCGAGAAGTGCCCGGGCCGGACCCGCGCGCCGAGCCGGACCACGCCGCCGTGCGCGACCGGCGCGAGCGCGCCCGCGCCGTCGACAGGCGTGTTGCCCGGCTCCGGGTCGGTGCCGCCGCGCGCCAGCAGCCGCAGGAAGTGCGACTTGCCGGTGCCGTTCGCACCGAGCACCGCCACCCGGTCGCCGTACCAGAGTTCCAGGTCGAACGGGTATGTCAGGCCGTCCAACTCCAGCTGCTCGGCGATCACCGCGCGCTTGCCGGTCCGCCCGCCGGTCAGGCGCATCCGGATGTCCTGGTCCTTCGGGGGTACGGGCGGCGGCCCGGCCTCCTCGAACTTGCGCAACCGGGTCTGCGCGGCCTGGTAGCGCGACGCCATCCCGTCGTTGTACGCGGCCTTCTGCTTGTACATCAGCATCAGCTCGCGCAGCTTCTGGTGTTCCTCGTCCCAGCGTTTGCGCAGCTCGTCGAGGCGGGCGTGCCGGGCCACCCGCGCGGAGTGCCAGCTCGCGAAGCCGCCCGGGTGCACCCAGGCGCTGCCGCCCTCCACCGCGACGACCCGGTCGGCGGTCTGCGCCAGCAGTTCCCGGTCGTGCGAGACGTAGAGCACGGACTTGGCCGACTCGCGCAGCCGCGCCTCCAGCCAGCGTTTGCCGGGTACGTCGAGGAAGTTGTCCGGCTCGTCGAGCAGCAGCACCTCGTCGGGGCCGCGCAGCAGCAACTCCAGCGCGAAGCGCTTCTGCTGGCCGCCGGAGAGCGTGCGGACGGGCCGTTCCCGGGCGCTGTCCCACGGCAGGTCGAGCACGATGGTGGCGACGGTGTCGAAGAGGACCTCCGCGTCGTACCCGCCGGTCTCACCCCAGGCGGCGAGCGCCTCGGCGTACGCGAGCTGGGTCTTGGCGGCGGCGGAGCTGTACTTGCCGCGAACCTCGGCCGCCCGCATGGCCGCCTCGGTCTCGGCGAGCCGCCGCCCGGCGTCGCGCAGCGCCGGCGGGGCGAGGGAGAGCGCCAGGTCGGCGAGCGTGGACTCGTCCCCGATCATGCCGATGAACTGGCGCATCACGCCCAGCCCGCCGGAGCGGGCGATCGCGCCGGTCTTCACCGGCAGGTCACCGGCGACCATCCGCAGCAGGGTGGTCTTGCCGGCGCCGTTGGGGCCCACGAGTGCCACCTTGGCGCCCTCACCGACCCGGAACGACACGTCGCTGAACAGCTCACGCCCGTCCGGGAGGATGTGCCCGGCCCCTGCCACGTCCACGTATCCCACGCGGGCATCCTGCCCGAGCCGGACCGGTGGGCGACACCGGATTACCGGGTGACCCGTAGCACCCGGTAGCCCTTCTGGCTGGCGTGCCGTTCGACCGACCAGCCCTGCTCGACCAGCCAGCGGTGCAGCGAGTCGCCGCCGAGGTGACGGGCGACGACGAGCCAGGCCACGCCGTCCGGGGCGAGCCGGGGCAGCCAGCGCCGCAGCAGGCCGTGCAGTTCCGGCTTGCCGATGTGGATCGGCGGGTTGGACCAGATCTGGGTGAACGTGACGTCGTCCGGCAGGTCGTCCGGCGCGACGGCGCGTACCCGGTCGGCGGCGCCGACCCTTGCCGCGTTGGCTGTGGTGAGGGCGCGGGCGCGCTCGTTGACGTCCACGGCCCAGACGGTGGCCTTCGGCGCGACGGTGGCCAGGACGCAGGTGATCGGGCCGAGGCCGCAGCCGATGTCGAGCAACGCGCCGGTGACGTCGGCGGCCGGCAGGTCGGCCTTGCGCAGCAGCACGGCGGTGCCCGGGTCGAGCCGGTCGGCGGAGAAGACGCCGCCGGCCGAGCCGAGTGTGTAGTCGCGCCCGGCGACTGTGAACTCGACCTCGCGCGGGCGGGCCGGGGTCGAGGGCTCAGCGGTGAAGTAGTGGTCGCCGGTCACGCGGGCATTCTCGCACCGGGCCGCAGCGGTTCCGGCGACGGTGTCACAGGCAGGGTTCGACGCCACTCCACCAGAATTTCCCGATATTACCCCTGAAAGGGACAATCAGTCCTACTCTATGCCACATGGTGTACCGGTACGAGTCCGATGAGGACGCCTTCCTGGAGTACCCGAAGCCCGGGTCGGCCCCGAACGGGCCATCAGCCGTGCCGCCCCCGCCCGCGGGTCCGTCACGCTCCCGCTTCCCCACGCCGTCGCTGCCCCCGCCGCCGCGCCCCACCGCGCAACCCGAGCTGCCGCCGGCCGGCGCGGCCGAGCAGGGCAGCCCCGACGAGCAGGCGGCCGACGACCGTGCCCCGATGCCGGCGCCACCCGCCCCGGCACCCACACCCGGACGGCCCGCGCCACCACGGGAGCCCTCCCCGGTGCCGCAGCCCGCACCGCCGATGCCGGCGCCCGTACCGGCCGCGGCGAACCGGCAGACAGTGCCGATCCCGGCCGGCCCGAGCGCCCGCGCCGCCGCCTTCGAGCCGCCCCGGACCCGGCGCGCCGAGCGCCGTGGCGGCGGCCGGTTCTGGCAGACGCTCGTCGGGGGCGCCGCCGTGCTGCTGCTGCTCTCGCTCACCGGGCTCGCCGTCGCCGCGCTGCTGGACGAGCGCACCGCCGAGCCGCCCGCCGCCCAGCCCACCCCGCAGCCGACCGAGTCGAGCACGCCGTCCGGCGGCACCGACCTGGACTCCCGGGACACCGACCAGGCGTCGCTCACCGCCAAGGAGGTCTTCCCGGTCAAGGACCTGGTGGTCACCGACGAGAAGCCGGCCTACCGGGTGCTGAAGACCCAGGCCAGCACGAAGTGTCAGGTCGCGGCCACCGGCGAGATCGCCGACCTGCTGGTCCGGCTCGGCTGCAACCAGGTCGTGCGGGGCACGCTCCGCTCCCCCGACGGCGACCACCTGATCACCGCCGGTCTGTTCAACCTCACCGACGTGGCCACCGCCCAGCGGGTACGCGACCGCATCCGGCCGCTGCTCGACGCGCGCCAGGGACGGTTCCGTGGCATGGCGGCGGGCGACGGGACCGAGGCGGTGGAGAAGGCCGCGGCCCGGGTCGCCTGGCAGGTACGCGGACACTACGTCGCCTACTGCCTGGTCACCCGCGCCGACGGCGAGCGCATCCCGAGTGACGACGCGACCGCCCGCGAGATCATGTACGACCTGGTCGAGCTGCACCTGAACCGGGGTGTGCTGGATCGCCGCGCGGCAGCCGGAACGGCCGGGCAGCCCGACGCGGACGCGGCCGACGACAGCGCCGGTCAGCGGGGCACCGACTGAGCCGCGCTCAGCCCTCGGCCACCGGCACCCGCAACCGGCGGGTCTCCTCGGCGCGGCGGGCGTACTCGGCCGGGTCGGCCGGGTAGCCCACAGCGACCAGGGCGAGACCGTGCGCGGGCGCCACAGTCACCTCGCTGGAGCGTTCGCGGCGGGTCAGCAGACCGGCCGGCCACTGGACCGGCCGCCGCCCGTCGCCGGCCACCAGCATCGCCCCGACCAGGCTGCGCACCATGTTCTGGCAGAACGCGTCGGCCTGCACGGTGGCGACCAGGATGCCGTCCGGGTCACGCCGCCAGTCCAGCCGGGTCACCTCGCGCAGTGTGGTCGCGTTCTCCTTGCGTCGGCAGTACGCGGCGAAGTCGTGCTCGCCCACCAGCCCGGCGGCGGAGGCGTTCAGCGCCGCCAGGTCCAGGGGCTTCGGCCAGGCGAGGGTGTCGCCGCGGCGCAGCGGCTCGGCACCCCACGGGGCATCGGTGACCCGGTACTCGTAGCGCCGGAACGTGGCCGAGAACCGGGCGTCGAAGTCGACCGGCACCTCGGTCATCGCGCGTACCCGGACGTCCGGCGGCAGCAGCCGGGCCAGCCGGCGCAGCAGCCGCCCCTCGTGCTCCCGCCACACGGGAGTCGGCAGGTCGAGGTGGCAGACCTGCCCGGTGGCGTGCACCCCGGCATCGGTGCGCCCGGCCACTGTCAGCCCGGTGGCCGTGCCCACGCCGAGCACCAGGTCCAGCGTCTGCATGAGCACGCCGGCCACTGTGCGCCGGGTCGGCTGGGGCGCCCAGCCGGAGAAGTCCGTGCCGTCGTACGAGACGTCCAGCCGCAGCCGGGTCCGCTCGTCCACCTCGTACCTCCTGTCGACGGCGACGGGCCCGGCACCCCCGAGGGGATGCCGGGCCCGGTCGAGCCTGATCTCAGGCCTTGTCGTTCTCGGTGGCCTCGTCGCTGTCCTCACGGGCGGCGGCGGTGTCACCGGACGCGGAGACCGGCGCCTCGGCGTCCTGGTCACCGGCGCTGGAGCGCGGGGTCTCCTCGGCCGGGGCCAGGGCCTCGACCTTGTCCTGCTGGGCGGCCTTGCGGGCGGCGGTCTTCTTGTTCGCCTTCGGCTCGGCGACCTGAAGCTCCTCCACCAGCTCGATGATCGCCATCGGAGCGGCGTCACCCTTGCGCGGACCGGTCTTCACGATCCGGGTGTAGCCACCGTTGCGGTTGGCGTACCGGGGCGCGATCTGGTCGAACAGGGCGTAGACCACGTCCTTGTCCTTGACGACGCCCAGCACCCGGCGGCGCGAGGCGAGGTCGCCGCGCTTGGCCTTGGTGATGAGCTGCTCGGCCAGCGGACGCAGCCGCCGGGCCTTCGTCTCGGTGGTCTGGATCTTGCCGTGCTGGAACAGCGCGGTGGCCAGGTTGGCCAGCATCAGCCGCTCGTGCGCGGGGCTGCCGCCGAGGCGGGGGCCCTTGGTGGGCGTGGGCATGCTTGGTGCTCCTCAGGTGTGGCGGCAGCGCGGACTAGAGCTGCTCGGTCTCGCGGTAGTCGTCGGTGTCGTAGTCGGCCTCGCCGAAGGCGTCCACGACGTGCGCCGGGTCGAAGTTCGGAGCCGAGTCCTTCAGCCCCAGGCCCATCCCGGCGAGCTTCATCTTGACCTCGTCGATCGACTTCTGACCGAAGTTGCGGATGTCGAGGAGGTCGGCCTCGGTACGCCCGATGAGCTCACCAACGGAGTTGATGCCCTCGCGCTTGAGGCAGTTGTAGGAGCGGACGGTCAGGTCCAGCTCCTCGATCGGCAGGGCCAGGTCCGCAGCCAGCTGGGCGTCCTGCGGGGACGGCCCGATGTCGATGCCCTCGGCCGTCTCGTCCAGCTCGCGGGCGAGCCCGAACAGCTCCACCAGCGTCGAGCCGGCCGAGGCCAGCGCGGTACGCGGGCCCATCGACGGCTTGGTCTCGACGTCGATGATCAGCCGGTCGAAGTCGGTCCGCTGCTCGACACGGGTCGCCTCGACCCGGTACGTCACCTTGAGCACCGGCGAGTAGATCGAGTCGACCGGGATCCGGCCGATCTCGGCACCCGCCTGCTTGTTCTGCGCCGCCGTGACGTAGCCGCGCCCCCGCTCGACGGTCAGCTCCATGTCGAGCCGGCCCTTGCCGTTGAGGGTGGCGAGCTTCAGGTCCGGGTTGTGCACCGAGACACCGGCCGGGGGCTGGATGTCACCGGCGGTCACGTCGCCCGGGCCCTGCTTGCGCAGGTACATGCTGACCGGCTCGTCGTGCTCGGAGCTGACGCACAGCTCCTTGATGTTCATGACGAGCTCGACCACGTCCTCCTTGACCCCGGGGATCGTGGTGAACTCGTGCAGCACACCGTCGATCTTGATCGAGGTGACAGCCGCACCCGGGATGGACGACAGCAGCGTACGCCGCAGCGAGTTGCCCAGGGTGTAACCGAAGCCGGGCTCCAGCGGCTCGATGGTGAACCGGGAGCGGGTCTCGTTGATCGACTCTTCGGAGAGAGACGGTCGCTGGCTGATGAGCATCTTTTCTCTTCTCTTCCGGGGCGCCCGCTATTTGACGCCCACGACACAACTGTTCCGGTGGCCCGCCCCGGAGGACGGGCCACCGCAACGAGCCCTTACTTGGAGTAGAGCTCGACGATCAGCTGCTCCTGGACCTGGGTGTCGATCACCTGGCGGGCCGGGAGCGAGTGCACGAGGATCTTCATCTGGCTCGGGATCGCCTCCAGCCACGCCGGAACGGTCCGCGAGCCGGCCTCACCCTGCGCCACGAGGAACGGGGTGAGCTCCTTGCTCTTCGCACGCACCTCGACGATGTCGTGCTCCTTGACGCGGTACGACGGGATGTCGACCTTCTTGCCGTTCACCGTGAAGTGACCGTGCTTGACCAGCTGACGGGCCATGTCCCGGGACTTGGCGTAGCCGGCCCGGTAGACCACGTTGTCCAGCCGCGACTCGAGGATCTGCAGCAGGACCTCACCGGTCTTAGCTTCCTTGCTCACGGCCTCTTCGTAGTAGCCGCGGAACTGCTTCTCCAGCACGCCGTAGACACGACGGGCCTTCTGCTTCTCACGGAGCTGGAGCAGGTACTCCGTCTCCTTCGTGCGGCCGCGGCCGTGCTGCCCGGGCGGGAACGGCCGGGACTCGAACGGGCACTTCGGGCCATCGCACTTGCTGCCCTTGAGGAACAGCTTCATCTTCTCCCGCCGGCAACGGCGGCAGTCAGCACCGGTGTAACGAGCCATCTCTCTCTAACCTCTCAGACCCGGCGACGCTTCGGCGGACGGCAACCGTTGTGCGGCTGCGGCGTGACGTCGGAGATCTGCCCGACCTCGAGGCCCACTGCCTGCAGCGAACGGATGGCGGTCTCCCGGCCGGAGCCGGGACCCTTGACGAACACGTCGACCTTGCGCATGCCGTGCTCCATCGCGCGGCGCGCGGCGGCCTCGGCGGCGAGCTGCGCGGCGAACGGAGTCGACTTGCGGGAGCCCTTGAAGCCCACCTGGCCGGACGAGGCCCAGGAGATGACCGCACCGGTCGGGTCCGTGATGGACACGATGGTGTTGTTGAAGGTGCTCTTGATGTGCGCCTGCCCGTGGGCGACGTTCTTGCGTTCCTTGCGCCGGACCTTCTTGACGGCGGCTCCGGCACGAGCCTTCGGTGGCATAAGTCTGTGCGCTCCTAGTTACTTCTTGCCGGGCTTCTTCTTGCCGGCCACGGTCCGCTTCGGGCCCTTCCGGGTCCGCGCGTTGGTCTTGGTGCGCTGGCCACGCACGGGCAGACCACGGCGGTGCCGGATACCGGCGTAGCAGCCGATCTCGACCTTGCGGCGGATGTCAGCGGCGACCTCGCGGCGCAGGTCACCCTCAACCTTGTAGTTGCCCTCGATGTGGTTCCGGAGCTCGACGAGCTCCTCGTCCGTGAGGTCCCGAACGCGCTTGTCCGGCGAGATGCCGGTCGCGGCGAGCGTCTCCAGGGCGCGGGTGCGACCGACCCCGAAGATGTAGGTGAGCGCGATCTCCATCCGCTTCTCGCGGGGGAGATCCACGCCGACTAGACGTGCCATGTGCGGGCGTACTCCTCGTGATGTTGTGGCGGAGGTGTGGACCCGCCCCACCCCGCTACCGACCGTCCCTGTCCTTCCGGCGTCGACGACGCCGGCGACCGGGACCGGTCGCTGCCCGAGCGGGCCCCGGCCTCCGACCGGGGGTCAACCACGAGGGGTACGCACTGCGTACCAACCGCGGCTGGGGCGAGTTGGTGATGTGTGGGGCGTCAGCCCTGGCGCTGCTTGTGGCGCGGGTCGGTGCAGATGACCATGACCCGGCCGTGCCGGCGGATCACCCGGCACTTGTTGCAGATCCTCTTGACGCTCGGCTTGACCTTCACGGTTGCCTTACTTCCCATCTGGCCCGGAGACGCGACGCAGCGCGACCCGGACGTCGAAGACGGACACGGGAACGTCCCGGCCGCCGTCAGGCTTACTTGTAGCGGTAGACGATGCGCCCGCGGGTCAGGTCGTACGGCGAGAGTTCGACGACGACCCGGTCCTCCGGCAGGATGCGGATGTAGTGCTGCCGCATCTTGCCGCTGATGTGAGCCAGCACCTTGTGGCCGTTCGCGAGCTCCACCCGGAACATGGCGTTCGGCAGGGGCTCGATGACCCGACCCTCGATCTCGATGGCTCCGTCTTTTTTCGGCATGTACTCCGCTGTCCTGACGTCGGTTGCTCCGGACGGCCCACAACGTCTTACACGGGTGAACTGACCAAGATCAGAAAACCCGCGCCAGCCGCGGCTCCGACTCCCACCGAAGCGCAGGGTGGGCATGGCGGAGTGGACGCTGTGCGCCGATCTGAAAGTGTACGCCGACCCGCACGCGCTCGCCAAACCGACCGGCGCGACGGTCACCCGGACGACTCAGATATGACGCAGGTCACGCGTCGGGCAGCTCCCGCTTCGCCGCTCGCCGGGCATCCCGTTCGACCCGCTTGCGCCGCCTGCGCTCGGCGTCCCGCTCCGGCACCCCGGTGGCGAGCCCCTGCGCGGTCTGGTAGAGCACCACGGCGCCCCACGGGCCGAGCACCCAGAGCGGCCAGTAGTCGTCGAACTCACCCTCACCGAGCTGGGACACGAACCAGATCGCGGTGAGGATCAGGCCCACCTTCAGCCAGGGCCCCCAGAGCCCCAGCAGCCAGGCGCCGCGCGCACCGCCCGGGTCCACCGGGGCCGGGGCGGCCCGCGGGGGCGTCACGGCGCTCTCCCCGGCCGCGCGGGGCACCGGCAGGGGACGCCCCGCCGGCCCGGTGCCGGGCAGATCGGTCAGCAGCTCGTCCAGCTCGCCGTAGGTCTTCGACGCGTACGTCCGGCGCAGCCGCTCGTCGTACTCGTGCAGGTCGAGCCGGCCCTCGTTAAGCGCCGCCCGGAGTTGCTCCGCGGTGGCCTCCCGATCCACGTCGGCCGCTCGCATCCGGTTGCGCTCCTCCATGGGAGCAAGCATGGCATCCGACCGCCAGCCAGGCACGGCGTGCCCCGCCACGCGGGCGGGCGAAACCCGCCGGTCAGGCGGCCGGGGAGTCGACGGAGGTCTGCCGCGCGGTCACCAGGTCGCCCAGGCGGGCCCGGCCGCCGTCCTCGGCGGTCAGCACCCACACGCCGTCGTCAAGCAACGCCATCGAGTGCTCGACGTGCACCGCCATCGACCCGTCCCGGGTCACCACGGTCCAGCCGTCGGACAGTTCGACGGTACGCGGCGAACCCATCGTGATCATCGGCTCGATCGCGAGCGCCATGCCCGGCACGAGGCGCGGGCCCTTGCCGGGACGCCCGTGGTTGAGCACGTGCGGGTCCTGGTGCATCTCGGTGCCGATGCCGTGGCCGCCGTAGCCGTCGACGATGCCGTACCGGCCGCCCTTGCGGACCGCGCTCTCGACCGCGTGGGAGATGTCGGTGAGCCGCCCCTTGCCGGAGGCCGCACCACGCGCCGCGGCGGCGATCCCGGCCCACATGGCGTCCTCGGCCACCGCCGTCATCCGCAGCAGGGCCGGGTCGACCTCGCCGACCGGCACCGTGACCGCCGCGTCGCCGTGCCAGCCGTCCAGCACCGCCCCGCAGTCGATCGAGATCAGGTCGCCCTCGCGCAGCACCTGCTGGGGCGACGGGATGGCGTGCACCACCTGCTGGTTGACCGAGGAGCAGATCGACGCCGGGAAGCCGTGGTAGCCCTTGAACGAGGGCACGGCACCCGCCTCGCGGATGGTCGACTCGGCGATCGCGTCCAGGTCAGCCGTCGACACGCCCGGCGCCACCGCCTCCCGCATCCGGCGCAGGGCACGGGCGACGACCAGACCGGCGGCCCGCATCAGCTCGATCTGCTCGGGGGTCTTCAGCTGGATGTCCAGCTGGGGACGGCGCATGGTGGTGATTACCTTTCGTCGCGCGTACGCGGAGCAGCGGGGCACGTCGCACGTACCCCGCTGCTCGCACTCTATCCGTCGGGTGGTGGGTGGGACCTCAGCCGCCGTACGAACGCAGCGCGTCGATGGCGCGGACGGTGACGTCCTCCACCGGGCCGGTCGCGTCGATGCCGACCAGCTTGCCCTGGGCGCCGTAGTAGTCGACCAGCGGCGCGGTCTTCTCGGCGTACTCCCGCAGCCGGGCCGCGATGGTCTCCGGCTTGTCGTCGTCCCGCTGGAACAGCTCCGCGCCGCAGCGGTCGCAGATGCCCTCCCGGCTGGTCGCGTCAAACTCGACGTGCCAGATCTTGCCGCAGCCCCGGCAGGTACGCCGGCCGGACAGCCGCCGGATCACCTCGTCGTCGTCGACGACGAGCTCCAGCACCAGGTCCAGCGCGGTGCCGAGGTCGGCGAGGAGCTTGTCCAGCGCGGCGGCCTGCGGCGTGGTCCGCGGGAAGCCGTCGAGCAGGAAGCCCTCGCTCGCGTCCGGCTCGGCGAGCCGGTCCCGCACCATGTTGATGGTGACCTCGTCCGGGACCAGCTTGCCCGCGTCCATGTAGCGCTTGGCCTCGACGCCCAGCGGCGTGCCCTGGGAGACGTTCGCCCGGAATATGTCACCGGTCGAGATCTTCGGCACCGAGAGGTGCGCGGCGATGAACTCCGCCTGTGTGCCTTTGCCCGCGCCCGGCGGGCCAACCAGAACGAGTCGCATCTACCGCAGGAACCCTTCGTAGTTCCGCTGCATGAGTTGGCTCTCGATCTGCTTCACGGTCTCCAGACCGACGCCGACCATGATGAGCACAGCGGTGCCGCCGAACGGGAAGTTCTGGAACTGCTGGTTGTCCAGCCAGATGAAGAAGAAGTTCGGCAGGATAGCGACGATGCCCAGGTAGAGCGCACCCGGCAGGGTGATCCGGCTGAGGATGAAGTCGAGGTACTCGGCGGTCGGCTTGCCGGGGCGGATGCCCGGCACGAAGCCGCCGTACTTCTTCATGTTGTCCGCGACCTCGGTCGGGTTGAACGTGATCGACACGTAGAAGTACGTGAAGAAGATGATCAGCAGGAAGTAGATCGCGATGTGCTCCGGCGCGCTCGCCTTCACGATGTGGTTCTGGATCCACGCCTGGACCTTGCCCGGGTCGTTCTGATCGAAGAACTGCAGCGCGAGCTGAGGCAGGTAGAGCAGCGACGAGGCGAAGATGACCGGGATGACGCCGGCCTGGTTCACCTTGAGCGGGATGTAGGTGGACGTGCCGCCGTACATCCGCCGGCCGATCATGCGCTTGGCGTACTGCACCGGGATCCGGCGCTGTGCCTGCTCGATGAAGGTGACAGCGGTGATGACCAGCAGGACCAGGGCGATGACCAGGAGGAACATCCCCCAGCCCTTCGTGGTCTTGATCTTCCAGCCCTCGCTGGGGAGCCGGGCCGCGATCGAGGTGAAGATCAGCACGGACATGCCGTTGCCGACGCCCCGGTCGGTGATCAGCTCACCCAGCCACATCACCACGCCGGTGCCGGCGGTCATGGTCATGACCAGGATGGTCAGCGTCAGCCAGTCCGGGATGCCGGTGCCCTTGGGCACGATCGGGAACTGGTCGCACTGGTTGTTGAACAGCTGCCCGGAGCGGGCCAGCGCCACGAACGCCGAGGACTGGAGGATGCCCAGGCCCAGCGTCAGGTAGCGGGTGTACTGCGTGATCTTGGCCTGCCCGGCCTGGCCCTCCTTGCGGAGCTGCTCCAGGCGCGGGATCACCACCGTCAGCAGCTGCAGGATGATCGACGCGGTGATGTAGGGCATGATGCCCAGCGCGAAGACCGAGAGCTGGAGCAGAGCGCCACCGGAGAAGAGATCCAGCAGGTTCAGCACGCCAGTGCTGCCGCCCTGGATCGTGTCGAGGCACTTCTGCACGTTTCCGTACGAGACGCCCGGGCTGGGCAGCGTGGCGCCCAGCCGGTAGACCGCGATGATGCCTACTGTGAACAGCAGCTTCTTGCGCAGGTCAGGCGTACGGAACGCACTGAGAAAGGCGGACAGCAACTTCTTCCTCCTGCGCGACGCGGGCCGCCGGTGACGAATCCCTGGCGGGGCGGGGTGGTGCCGGACGGAGTGTCCGGTATCCATGGCTGGGAACGGACTCTAACAGCCCGGCCCCGGTCCGGGCAGATGTGCCCGGCTACATAAACCGAATCCGATGTTACCCGGCGCACACGTGGCCGGTAGACCATGGCGCCCGCCCAGTTGCGAACAACTGAGCGGGCGCCGTGGACATCGCCTTACAGCTCCGTGACCGAGCCACCGGCGGCGGTGATCTTCTCCTTGGCCGACGCGCTGAACGCGTGCGCCGAGACCTGGAGAGACACGCCACCGAGGTCGCCCGTGCCGAGCACCTTGACCGGGTGACCCTTGCGGACCGCGCCGGCCTCGACCAGCTCGACCGGGCCGACCTGGCCGCCGTTCGGGAACAGCTCGGCCAGCCGGTCCAGGTTGACCACCTGGAACACGACCTTGAACTTGTTCTTGAAGCCCTTCATCTTCGGCAGGCGCATGTGGATGGGCATCTGCCCACCCTCGAACGCCGGCGAGATGTTCTTCCGGGCCTTGGAACCCTTGGTACCGCGACCGGCGGTCTTGCCCTTCGAGCCCTCACCGCGACCCACACGGGTCTTGTCGGTCTTGGCACCCGGAGCCGGACGCAGGTGGTGCACCTTGATCGTCATTACTCGACCTCCTCGACCTTCACGAGGTGGTTGACCGTGAAGATCATGCCGCGGATCTCCGGCCGGTCCTCCTTGACCACCACGTCGTTGATCCGCTTGAGACCGAGCGAACGCAGCGAGTCACGCTGGTTCTTCTTGGTCCCGATCTCGGACCGGACCTGGGTGACCTTCAGGCGTGCCATCAGGACGCCACCCCCGCCCGCGACGCCAGCATGGCGGCCGGCGCGACGTCCTCGACCGGCAGACCACGACGGGCCGCGACCTGCTCCGGGGACTCGAGCCCCTTCAGGGCCGCCACCGTGGCGTGCACGATGTTGATCGGGTTGGACGAGCCGAGGCTCTTGGAGAGCACGTCGTGGATGCCCGCGCACTCCAGCACGGCACGCACCGGGCCACCGGCGATGACACCCGTACCGGCGGAGGCCGGCTTGAGCAGCACCACACCGGCGGCGTCCTCGCCCGTGACCGGGTGCGGGATCGACTGGCCGATCCGCGGCACCTTGAAGAAGTGCTTCTTGGCCTCCTCGACACCCTTGGCGATCGCCGCGGGCACCTCCTTGGCCTTTCCGTAGCCCACACCGACGGTGCCGTCGCCGTCGCCCACGATCACGAGGGCGGTGAAGCTGAAGCGACGACCACCCTTCACGACCTTGGCGACGCGGTTGATCGCGACGACCCGCTCGAGGTGCGGGGTCTTCTCGACGGGCGCGTTTCCGCGGCCGCCCTCACGGCGGTTGTCGCGGCGACCACCCTCGTTGCCACCGGACCCGCCGCCACGGCGCTGTTGACCTGGCATCAGCAGCCTTCCTTCTCTCTCGTGACGGGGTTTCTAGAACTCGAGCCCGGCTTCGCGGGCGGCGTCGGCGAGCGCGGCGACACGCCCCGCGTACCGGTTGCCACCGCGGTCGAAGACGACCTTCGAGACGCCGGCGGCCTTGGCACGCTCGGCGAGCAGGGCGCCGACCTTGCCGGCCAGGGCGCTCTTGTCGCCCTCGGCGCCGCGCAGCGAGGCGTCCATGGTCGAGGCCGACGCCAGGGTGTGACCCTTGGTGTCGTCCACGACCTGGGCCACCATGTGCCGCAGGGAGCGGGTGACGACGAGGCGGGGACGGTCGGCGGTGCCGCTGACGTTCTTGCGGACCCGGAAGTGCCGACGCGCACGCCCGACGGCACGCTTGGCGGCGACGCCGCGGCGGCGCTTGAGCAGCGTGGCGCTCACTTCTTACCTGCCTTTCCAGCCTTGCGGCGGATGACCTCGCCCTGGTACTTCACGCCCTTGCCCTTGTAGGGCTCCGGCGGACGGATCTTCCGGATGTTGGCGGCGACCTCACCGACCTGCTGCTTGTCGATGCCGGCGACGTGGAACAGCGTCGGCTTCTCGACGGTGAAGGTGATGCCGTCCGGCGCCGGCACGAGGACCGGGTGCGAGAACCCGAGCGCGAACTCCAGGTCCTTGCCCTTGGCGGTCACGCGGTAACCGGTGCCGGCGATCTCCAGGCTCTTGCGGTAGCCCTCGGTGACCCCGACGATCATGTTGGCCACCAGCGTACGGCTCAGGCCGTGCAGCTCCTTGGCCTTGCGCTCGTCGTTGGGCCGGTTGACGTGCAGCTCGCCGTCCTCGCCCCGCTCCGCCGTGATCGGCTCGGCCAGCACGTGGCTCAGCTCGCCCTTGGGGCCCTTGACCTTGACGGTCCGGCCGTCGATCGTGATGTCGACGCCGGCAGGTACCGGGATCGACTTACGTCCAATACGCGACATTTCTACCTGTCTCCCGTTACCAGACGAAGGCGAGGACTTCCCCGCCAACGCTCCGCTTGCGGGCCTGCCGGTCGGTGAGCAGCCCCTGGGACGTCGAAATGATCGCCACGCCCAGTCCACCGAGCACCCGCGGGAGCCCGTCCGACTTGGCGTACACCCGGAGGCCGGGCTTGGACACGCGCTTGATGCCGGCCAGGCTCCGCTCGCGGTTCTGGCCGTACTTCAGCTCGACGACCAGTCGCTTGCCGACGGCGCCCTCCTCGGGCTCCTCGACCGACCAGGTGGCGATGTAGCCCTCGGCCTTGAGGACCTCGGCGATGTTCGCCTTGATCTTCGAGTACGGCATCGTCACCCGGTCGTGGTACGCCTGGTTGGCGTTACGCAGACGCGTGAGCATGTCTGCGATCGGGTCGGTCATCGTCATGAAAACTCGTCAACCTTTCTCGCCGGGGTTCCCCGGGCCAGGCCCGGGGCCTACGGCGAAGAGACAGTTCAGCTGACGCGCCGGAGCGCGCCGGGCTATTACCAGGAAGCCTTGGACACGCCGGGCAGCTCACCGCGGTGGGCCATCTCCCGGATGCACACCCGGCAGAGACCGAACTTGCGGTAGACCGCCTTCGGACGCCCGCACCGCTGGCAGCGGGTGTACGCGCGAACCGAGAACTTCGGCTTCGCGGCCGCCTTGAGGATCAGCGCCTTCTTGGCCATCTCAGTTCTCCTTGAACGGGAAGCCCAGGAGCTTGAGCAGCGCCCGGCCCTCGTCGTCGGTCGTGGCGGTCGTGACCACCGTGATGTCCATGCCCCGCTGGCGATCGATCTTGTCCTGGTCGATCTCGTGGAACACCGACTGCTCGGTCAGACCGAACGTGTAGTTGCCGTGCCCGTCGAGCTTGCGCCCGTCCAGGCCGCGGAAGTCACGGATACGCGGCAGCGCGATCGAGAGCAGCCGGTCCAGGAACTCCCACATCCGGTCGCCGCGGAGGGTGACCTTCGCGCCGATCGGCATGCCCTCGCGGAGCTTGAACTGCGCGATGGACTTGGTGGCCCGCCGGACCTGCGGCTTCTGGCCGGTGATGGTGGCCAGGTCGCGGACGGCCCCGTCGATCAGCTTGGCGTCGCGAGCGGCCTCGCCGACACCCATGTTGACGACGATCTTGACCAGCCGCGGCACCTGCATCGGGTTGGCGAACTCGAACTGCTTCTGCAGCTCGCCCACGATCTCGTTGCGGTACCGCTCCTTGAGGCGCGGCAGGGTCTTGGTTTCGGTAGCCGTGGTCATCAGAGGTCCTTACCGGTGCTACGCGCGATGCGGACCTTCTGGCCGTTGTCGTCGATCCGGTAGCCGACGCGGGTCGGCTTGCCGTCGGAGTCCAGGACCATCACGTTCGAGACGTGGATCGGGGCCTCCTGGGTGACGATGCCACCGGTCTTGGCGCCACGCTGGGTGGTGCTGATGCGGGTGTGCTTCTTGACCCGGTTCACGCCCTCGACCAGGACCTTGTCCTGCCGCGGGTAGGCCGCGATGACCTTGCCCTTGGCACCCTTGTCCTTGCCGGCGATGACGACGACCGTGTCGCCCTTCTTGACCTTCACGGTCACAACACCTCCGGCGCGAGAGAGATGATCTTCATGAACCGCTTGTCCCGCAGCTCCCGGCCCACCGGGCCGAAGATGCGGGTACCGCGCGGGTCCCCACCGTCCTTGATGATGACGGCGGCGTTCTCGTCGAAGCGGATGTACGACCCGTCCGGCCGCCGCTTCTCCTTGGCGGTCCGAACGACGACGGCCTTGACGACGTCGCCCTTCTTCACACCGGCACCGGGGATCGCGTCCTTGACGGTGGCCACGATGACGTCGCCGATGCTCGCGTAGCGCCGACCGGAGCCGCCGAGCACCCGGATGCACAGGATCTCCCGGGCACCCGTGTTGTCGGCGACGCGCAGTCGCGACTCCTGCTGAATCACGTCTATCTC